>CAZBKV010000065.1:2419-9853 GCA_964492575.1 uncultured Verrucomicrobiota bacterium
CTTTAGGGAAGAAAAATCCGCAGGGGTGAAATCCGGCTTTTTCTCCTCTGTTCGGACAGAATCGGTTTTGTACTGGCAGAGGCTGAGCTGGTTTCTCATAGTGAAAAATTATGAAGTCGATGACAGGCTATGGGCGAGGACAAGCGGTACAAAACGGGAGTCATATCACCGTAGAGATCAGTTCGGTGAATCGGAAGCAGCTGGATATCAACTTCTCCTTGCCCAGGGAACTAGAACCGTTGGAGCCGCGGATGCGTGAGTTCATCGCTCAGCGGATTGCCCGCGGCCGGGTGTTTGTCCGCATTGTTTTGCAGATGGCGGATGAGCTGCTGGCGCGCCAGGTTCACTTGAATCGGGTGTTGGCAGAATCGTATGCCGACACGTTCCGTAAACTGGTTCAGGAATTAAGGTTGGGAGGTGAAGTAACCCTGGAACATATTCTGGGAGCTCCTGGGGTGTTGACCTTGCAACGGGAGGATGTGGATCCGGAGCTGTTCTGGCCAGGATTGCAAAAGGCGATGGATCGAGCGCTTACACAACTGATCCGCATGCGGACCAAAGAGGGAAGGCATCTGGCCGCGGACCTGCGACAGCGTCTTCAACGGATGAAGAAGTTGACTCAGCAGATCCGGCGACGGGCTCCGCAGGTGGTGAAAAACTATCGCGAACAACTCCGTCGTCGTTTAGAAACCTTAGGAATGGAAGGGTTGGAAGAAGATGAGCGGTTTACGCGGGAGATCGTTCTTTTTGCCGAACGATCGGACATTACAGAAGAGTTGACGCGGCTGCAGAGTCATTACCAACAATTTGCCGAGCGGCTTCGTCAGAAGGAACCGGTAGGACGAACCCTCGATTTTCTGGCCCAGGAGATGCATCGGGAGATCAATACGATTGGGGCCAAGGCCAATGATGCGGAGATTGCCCATGCGGTGGTGGAACTGAAGGCGGAAGTCGAACGGATTCGGGAACAGGTGCAAAATATTGAGTAAAGAGCTTCTTCTTGGCCCCCTTTGGAAACTTATTAGAAACATTTCCAAAACAACAACGAACGCCATGATGGAAGGGGTAGAACGGGATCCGATTTTATTAGTTGTGACCGGTCCATCCGGCAGCGGCAAAACCACTGTCTCCCAGGCCTTACGAGCTCGACATCCGGAATTGCGTCGAGTCGTAACGTGTACCACTCGCCCGCCTCGCCCCGGCGAGCGAGAAGGGGTCGATTATTATTTCCTTTCTCGGGAGGAGTTTCTTGCCCGGATAGATCGCGGCGAGTTGATCGAACATGCAGAGGTGTACGGTCAGCTCTATGGCGTTCCTCGGCAGGAATTGTTGATGCAGTTAGCCGAAGGCGCGGATTTAATTCTAAACGTAGACGTCCAAGGGGTACGGAACCTTTTGCATCTGGCTCCTTCGATTCCAGAACTTCAGCGGGCTTTGGTGACCGTGTTCGTCACCCCTGCCTCGTTGGACGAACTAAAACGACGGCTGCAAAATCGCGGCACAGAAGATGCTTCTACTCTTAGGCAACGTATGGCTCATGCCGAACAGGAATTGGTGACAGCCAAAGAATGCGATTACCTTCTTATCAGCCGAACGCCGGAAGAAGACTTGAACCGATTGGACCAGATTTACCAGGCGGAACGATGCCGGACGCATCGGATCCGGCATTGGCCATGGGAAAGAAGATAGGGAAAACCGATGAGTCGATCCTCAAACCAACAGAATCCTGAGGCTTCCACCGTCGCTCCGGTTGTCGTCGTAGGGGTAACTGGTTCGATCGCCGCCCATAAGGCGATTGACCTGGTCAGTCTCCTGACACGGGCCGGTGCAGACGTCCATGTGATTTTGACTCGGGCCGCCCAACAATTCGTCCGCCCCCTTCCATTTCAAACCTTGAGTCGAAATCCGGTGGTCACGGATCTGTTTGCCGAGCAAGCCGGTTGGCAACCTACTCATATCGAGCTGGCTGATGCAGCCCGGTTGTTGCTGATCGCGCCGGCGACGGCTCATGTGATCGCCAAACTGGCCCTCGGCCTGGCCGACGATACCCTCAGCTCTGTAGCCTTGGCCCTAAATCCGGAAACCCCGATCCTGATTGCCCCTGCCATGAACTCCAAGATGTGGCGTCATCCAGCGACACAAAACCATGTCCAGACCCTACGACAACGGGGGGTAGAGTTTATCGGACCCGAAGAAGGACCCTTGGCCTGTGGCTACACTGGACCTGGACGGCTAGCGGATGTTCAGAAGATTGCCCGTCGCGCCCTGGAGCTCCTAGGCATTTCCTATAACTTTGAGTAAATTCTATAAGAGTGCTTTGCCGCGAAGACCATGTTTCCCAAGCTACAGGTCAAACCAAACCTTGCTTCCCTACCCGCCGGCACCACTGACGTGCTGAGCGATGAGTGGCGATTTTTGCACTTTGAACGGAATGTCCTCCTTCCGGCTAAGGCCCTCGTGATTCTTATACTCTTTTACTACCTGTTTTGGAGTGGGTGGCTGGAACCTTCTACGTCGATACCGGGTGTTCTGATTGTAGATATCAATCGCCAAATCGTCCAACGCGCCATCCAATACGCCTTTCTTATCTATGTCGCCTTCAACATTGCGGGGGCCTTTATGCTTACCGGGATGAAAGAACTCTCTCGGCAATGGCTTCATTGGACCGTATTTGTGCTCTCTGTGTTGGATGCCTTCTTCGCTGGGGCCCTTGTTATCTTAACGGATGGTCTTCAGAGTTCTTTGTTCTGGCTGTTTCCTTTCCTGTTAATTCGATGTTCCTTTACGTTGGATCCGGATTGGTCGTTACCGCTTGCCCAAATTCTCCATATCCTCCCCTATCCTCTTGCTGTGCTTCTGGATTTTCAGATTGCCCGGGCAGATGCGGAATTCGCTCAGCTTGCCCAAGTGCCTATGTCTCACCCACCCTATGCTTTAGGGCGGCTCTTTTGGCTGCGGATTGCCATGCTGGTAGCCTGTGCCATTTGGCTTTATGCGTTCCGTCTGGTGTTGGAACGAATTCGTCGGGAGAAACTGGAGCAGGAGGAGATGCGGGTACGACGGGAGCAGTTAGCGGCTTCGAGTCGACTGGCTGCGGAAATTGCTCACAAGCTTAAGAATCCTCTAGCTATCATTAACAACGCCTCTTACACCCTTCAACGGACGGTGAAGGAAGGGAAACGAACGATCACGCAACAGATTCGGATCATTCGGGAAGAGGTGGAGCGGTCCGATCAGTTGATCACCCAATTGATGGGGTATGCGCAGTTGATGGATGGGATTGTGGAGCGGGTGAATGTGCGGCAGGAGATAGAGGCGGTAATCAATCAGGTATTTCCGCCGGCGGTGAAGTTTGAGATCAACATTGTTCGGGACTATGGGCCTGGGGTTCCGGACCTCCTCCTACAACGTCAACATCTTACCGATGCCCTCACCAACGTCCTAGTCAATGCTCGAGAGGCCCTAGATGGGAAAGGGACCGTCTGGATTCGAACCCGCTACAGTCCAAACCAAACGGTGGTAATCTCCATCCGGGATAACGGTCCTGGGATTCCACCGGAAGTTCGTAATCGGATCTTTGAACCGTATTTTACTACGAAAGAAAAAGGAAGCGGACTGGGCTTAAGCATTGTCAAACATAATGTGGAGTTGTATGGCGGAACGGTACGGGTGGAATCGGAGGTTGGAAAAGGGACGGAGGTTATTTTAGAGTTTCCTACTGTATCGATGGTTCGACTAAGGAGGTAACGGACGGGAGGAAGGATGAAAGATTCCTTACCGCCAATCTTATTCGTCGACGATGAACGGAACATGCGCCTCTCCTTCGAGGCGGTCATGAAGGAGGAGGGGTATGAGGTGGATTGTGTGGAATCGGCCGAAGAAGCCCTAAAACGGCTGGAAACCAATAAGTACTTCATGGTCATTACCGATGCCCGGCTGGGTGGGATGAGTGGCTATGACCTGCTTCACAAGGTCAAGTCCAAGTGGCCGGATCTGCCGGTTTTGATCATCACGGCTTACGCCACCCCCAAACTCGCCGTCGAAGCGATCAAAGCCGGAGCGTATGATTATCTGCCCAAACCCTTCGCCCCTGAGGAACTGCTGCATGCGATTCGGAACTGCGCGGAACGCTACCGGCTCCTCCAAGAAAACGCCAAACTCCGTGCCCAAACGGCCGGGCAATATTCCCTGGACCAACTTATCGGGGAATGTCCCGCAATGATCCAATTGAAGGAGATGATTCGGACTGTGGCCCCAACCAATGCCACGGTCTTGATCCTCGGCGAAAGTGGGACCGGAAAAGAATTGATCGCCGGTTGTCTCCATGCCCTCAGTCAGCGAGCCCACAAGCCTTACGTCCGAATCAACTGCGCTGCTATCCCTGAAACGTTGCTGGAAAGTGAGCTGTTCGGTCACGAAAAAGGTGCCTTTACCGGAGCGGTTCGCCAGAAAAAGGGCCGCGTAGAAGAGGCCAACGGGGGAACCATCTTTTTGGACGAGATCGGCGACATGAGCCGACCGCTCCAAGCCAAGCTTCTCCGGTTCCTGGAGGACGGCACATTCACGCGCGTCGGGGGCAATCAAGAACTGCGGGTGGACGTGCGTCTTATCGCAGCCACCAACCGCGACATCATCAAAGCCATTCAGGAGGGCTCGTTCCGAGAAGACCTGTTCCATCGCCTTAACGTCGTCCAACTACGGCCTCCTCCTCTCCGCGAGCGTGGAAACGACATCCTGCTTCTGGCCGAACATTTTATGCGATACTTCGCTGCGGCTATGAACAAACGCATCGTCGGGCTGACCGACGAAGCCAAACAGGTCCTCCTCTCTCACACCTGGCCTGGAAACGTCCGCGAATTGAAAAATGTCATGGAACGAGCCGTTATTGTGGCGACTGGAGAATGGATCGGTCCGGAGCAGCTGCCTGACTTCGAATTAGAAGCCCGACTTCGGGAGTCTGACCAAATCCCTCCCTCCGGCACACGACCTCTTAAGGAACAACTGGAACACATGGAACGGATGATTATCCGCCGAACCTTACGGCGTCATCCCAACCTCGAATCGGCGGCCCATGAATTGGGATTGAGCCCGGAAGAACTCACAGAACGAATGCAACGGCTGGGTCTCAAAGTCCCGGTAGAAAAATCCGCTTCAGCTTAACCCAATGGTCGAATTTAGTTCCAGCTTCTACCTCGGCACCCTTCTGTTAGCAGCAGAAGGACTCCCCACGTTGCAACGCACCCCTGGCGTATGGCAGGACATTGTCGTTCTGACGGCCTTTGCCCTTGCCCTCCTTTTGATCTTGCTGGGAGTAAGCCGCTATATTTATGCCCGCCGGAAAAGAAGAAAACACCATAGCAAATCCCACTCTTCCCATCGCCACCATCGCTCGCACTCTTCCAGCTCGAAAACCTCTACCGTGACGGAAGAATCCAAAGCCACCTCTTCCTCGGAGGAATCGGAAAAAGAAGAGACCTCGGACCATTCCAGCTCTCATCACCGCCGCAAGAAAAAACGCCGAGAACACCGACCGCGTTTTCCTACCCTGGCCGAAACCGGTGGCCTGCCTCCCAAACGAACCCGTCCGCCCGGCGGCTCCGGCCAATTGGGAAACGAACCGGATCCATCCCAGTTGCCGTGAAGGATTCCCTTTCCCAACAAATCACCAAACAGAGCGGATCCAACCTTGCGTTGGCCTTCGTCTTACTCCCGCGGGCGGTTCGCCGGGATATGACCGTTCTTTATGCCTTTTGCCGGGAAGTCGATGACATCGCCGATGAGTCGAACCTGCCTGTCGAAGAACGTCGCGCCCGTCTCAACTCCTGGCGCAAGGAATTAGACCGACTCTATCAAGGCCAAGAGGCGCAAACCCCCCTCGGCCGGGAATTGGCCTCAATAATCCATACCCACGTACTCCGCCGCGAATGGTTTGAGGAGCACCTCCACGGAGTCGAAATGGATTTGGACCACACCCGATACCCAGACCGACAAAGCCTGGATCTCTATTGCTTTCGGGTCGCTTCCGTCGTCGGACTCCTCAGTCTCCCGATCTTCGGCGCCCGAGATCCCTCCGCCACTGACTACGCCATTCACCTCGGGAAAGCCCTTCAACTGACCAACATCCTCCGCGACGTGGCGGTCGATGCCCAACGCGACCGCATCTATCTTCCCCAAGAAGATTGCCGGCGGTTTGGAGTCACCGAACAGGACATCCTCCAAGGCCGATACTCTGATGCCTATCGTCAGCTGGCTGAATCCATCGCCCAATGGGCCATCGAGCATTATCGGCAGGCCGCCCGTCTCCTACCGGCCTCTGACCTCCGGGTTCTCATCGCTGCGGAACTGATGGGCACCATCTACTGGCAACTCCTCCGCAAACTCCAACGCCGCCGGTTCAATGTCTTTGCCACCTCACCGATCCGCCTCACCAAACTCCAAAAAGCCGGATGGATCTTCCTCTGCTGGTTCCGCAACCGGCTCGGCTTACAAAAACCTTTGTACGGAGCCACCTAGCTCAATCCTTTTCACCCCTCTCGGACCTTCCCACCCACGATGCGGCAGCTCATTGTCAATGCAGATGATTTTGGACGATCTTCATCGGTGAACCGGGCCGTAGCTCGATGTCATCAAGAAGGGATTCTGACCTCGGCCAGTCTGATGGTTGCCGGAGAGGCAGCGGAAGAAGCCGTTGCCCTGGCTCGATCCCTTCCCCGATTGGGCGTAGGGCTCCACTTAACCCTAGTCCGTGGCCGATGCACAGCCGAGCCTGCTACGCTCCCCGGTCTGGTCCAGCCCGACGGTTCGTTCGATTCCAACCCTGTCCGCGCAGGATTCCGCTATTTCTTTCAACGAGATCTCCGAGCCGCGCTCCGACGGGAAATCGAAGCCCAATTTGCCGCGTTCCATCGCACCGGCCTGCCGCTGGACCACGTCAACGGCCATCTTCATATCCATCTTCATCCAACCGTCTTCACCCTCCTCCTCGGTCACTTGCTCCAAACGTCCCGCCCTATCCCATGTCGTCTTCCCCGCGAGCCGTTCCTCCTCCACGTCCGCACCGGACATCCCGGCCGCTGGGCCTATCGACTTTCCCACGCCCTGATCTTTGGGCTTTTGACCGCATGGGCCCGTCCGAAACTTCGCCGGCACCGAATCCCCCATACCGACCGTCTCTTCGGCCTACTGGAAACCGGCCGAATTGATATAGACTACCTCCTCCGTCTCCTCACTCAACTCCCCGAGGGCACGGCCGAGCTCTATACCCATCCCGACGAAAACCACGCCCCTCATGAAGTCGAGGCATTGACAAATCCTCAAGTCCGTTCTCAAATCCAAGCCGCAGGAATCAAACTGATCCGATACGCAGACCTGTGAAAACCATGATCAAAATCTTTGCGATCCTTCTGTTCGGCCTGCTGCTGGAAGCAGTAGGTG
>CAZBKV010000066.1:0-1081 GCA_964492575.1 uncultured Verrucomicrobiota bacterium
GCTCATGTGTATAATATTATGGGAGAGAAAACGCGGACTTTGTTGAATATCAAGAAGGTCGATCCTTTCGAAGGGTTAGAGAGAAGCCTGGATAAGTTGGGCAAGTTCGTGGAGCGAATCTGCTTTCGAGAGGAGCGAGGGGCTCGAGACGAGTGAGAAGATTTCATCGGCGGTATAGCCGTTGAGGGTGTAGGGGCCGAGGTAAAGGAGAGCGGGCCGACCATAATCGATGCGCAGGGTCAGTTCGGAGAAGGTCCCGGGACCGCCGGGGAGGACGATGAGAATATCGGCGGTGAGGACGTTGATGTGGTTTCGGCTTCGGAGGTCTCGGCCTTGCGGACCGCTGAGGGGAAGGTGGGTTCGGATGGGGATTTCGATCCATGGGTTGGGGATGTCGCCTTGATGGAGGAGGACTTCGTGGTGGTTTTGGCGCTGGGTTTGGGTATGGCCTTTGAGGATGCCGATGGAGAAGCCCTCTCGGGGTTGGGTTTGGCAGAAGGCGCGGCTGACGGTTTCCATCACGCCTTTTCCCCCGCCGGTCAGGAGATGGCAACCGAGTTGGGCGATCAGGCGTCCGACCGGTTCTGCGAGGTCGGGGTAGGGATCGGAGCCGGATCCCATTACGCCGATGATCTTGCGGCGTCGGATTGTCATGGGGGTATGGTGGGATGGTTTTGGCACTGAAGGCAAGGAGGGTTTGGAGGGGAAGATTTTCCGGCCCGGGTTCGGAGTGCCGGGCCGGAGATGAGACGCTTAGGAAATTTGCAATAAAAAGGAGAGAAACGGGGAGAGGCTAAGAAGAACGGTCCCCTGAATAGCGGCGGGCGGTTTGGATCATCGCCTGGACGTTTTCGACGGGGCTAAAGCTGTCGATTTCACAACCGGGCATGACGACGGCGGTGGTATGGGGCAGGGTGGCTTCGATGAATTCAGAGACCATTCGTTCGACGTCTTGGGGGGTACCGTGGCAGGCGACCTGGGTGGTTGGGGAGTTCATGGCGCAGCGTTTGCCGGCAAACATTTTGGCTACGTATTCACACCATTCTGCCCAGGAGAGGTCCATTGTGTAGTAGGGTTCATC
>CAZBKV010000066.1:1091-9843 GCA_964492575.1 uncultured Verrucomicrobiota bacterium
TCGTATTGGATGGCTTGAATGCCGTCCCATTCGGCCAGGTTTTGAAGGGCTTGGGGGAGATTACGGCCGCAGTGGTGCCACATGACGTGTGGGAAAATGGTTTTGGCTTTGTCGAGGAAGAGTTTGTCGTAGTGAGCGAATTCCTGGAGTTGTTTAGGCCCCCAGGTTCGGGCACCGCCGAAGACGCAGAAGAATTCGCAGCCGTTTTTGGCGGCGAATTCGGCGTAGTAATCCAGGGCGGCCAGACGTTCTTCCAGGCAGAGTTGGAGGTAGTGATGGACTTTTTCTTTGGGTTCGGTGATCAGCCATTTGACGAATTTTTGGACTTCGACGATGGTCTCGGCGTAGTTGATGGGTGAGGCGGCGCCGACGATGACGGGGACGATGCGATCCATTTTTTCCTGGAACTCGAGCAGTTGGAGCATGTGAGGGGTGTAGTGGGTGGCCGAGCGGGAGCCGTCCACGTAGCGTTCATAGGCTTTGGATTCATACAGTTCGATTGCTTCGTCCAAGGTATTGGCGATGGGTTTGAAGAGAAGGTAATCTTTGGGGCCGCGATGAATGAAGTATTGGGGGCGTTTTTCGGGTGGGAGGAAGTGTTCGATTTGGTGGGAGATGTCGACGTACATCCAGATGGCGTCGGTTCGCAGGTCGGCCCAGGTGCGGATGCAGGCGTCGGTGGTTTTGTCTACGTCGTTGTAAATTTCCTGGTGGGTGTAGCCGGCGTAGGTGATTTGCCAGTAGTCCAACTCGGGGGCCACAGGGACCAGATCGGTCGGTTTGCGTTCGAAGGCTGCAGCCATCCGTTCCCAATGGGTCATTTCCCCAATGGGTTGGATTTTTCCTTTTAGGCGACTGACCCATTCATCTACGATTCGGCTCATAGGGACCTCCGTAGGTTAAAAGTAATTTGAAAATTTGAAATTATGCAGTCTGGGTTCGTTTTTGTTCCATCCAACGACGCATGATTTCGACGGCTTCCCAGGCGTTGTTTGAGGCGTCATCGGCTCCGAGACGTCGGGCGGCCTCTCCGGTTACGGAGGGACCTCCGCAGATGACTTTTACGCGTTCGCGCAGAGCGGCCTGGCGAAGTTTTTCGACGGTCTCGCGGGTATGCATAAAGGTGGCGGTCATATAGGTTCCGAGTCCGACGATGTCGGGTTGATATTTCTGGACCGCTTCGACGAAGGCCTCATCGGGTACGGCGACGCCAAGGTCGATGACATCGAAACCTGCCGCTTCAAATACAGGGACGGCGACGTCTTTTCCTACGGTGTGGATATCTCCGTGGATCGTGCCGATAACAATCCGGCCGAGGATCGTTTCCCGGGGGCGGTCCTTGAGGAGAGGCTTGACGAGGTTGAGCCCGGCATAGTAGCAGTCGCAGGCCACCATGACTTCCGGGATGAAGATCTCGCCGTTTTTGAATTGTTCTCCGACGGTTTGCATCCCTCGCGATAAGCCTTCGCTGATGATCGTCTGGGGTGGGATCAGCGAGATGGCTTGCTGAGTCAAGGTTTTCACCTTGTCTTGATTAAGGTGGATAACGGCTTCTGCGATTTGATTCAGCAAGGTTTGTTGTTCGGGTGTCATGGCTTCTTTTCTATCGGTTGTGTTGGAAGTTTAGACGGCACTGCCTGGAGAAGGTCTTCATCGTAGGTTGCCACTATTTTGTGGCCGGGTGGAACGATGAGGAACTCGTGGGGATCCCATTGGCCGAAGAGCCAACGGCGGACGTAGTCGGTGGTTCCGATGCATTTTTGGAATTCCCAACCTTGTTGTTGGCAGAGAGCGCGGACGTGGCGTTCGGCTTCGGCATGGGGGAGTTGGGGCCATTCGATCCAGAGTCCTCGGCGGTAATGCTGAAGGGTTTCCTGGGCAATGGTGAGAAGTTGATGGGCTTTCTCTGGTCCGTATTTGGCCACCCAACGTTGGTAGATTTGAGGGCTGACCCCTTCCAAAGGTGGGGTTAGGAGAAGGTTGCCGGATGCGGTGGGTGAGAGAGCAAGGTCGGAAGGAAAGAGTTCAGAAGACTCTGAGAGAAGACTTCCTTGATTTCCATATCGACGGAGGGGGCCTTCCACCCAACCGATCGTGAAAAAGTAGGTTCCCGGCTGTTGAGCTCGAAGTTCTTCAAATCGCTGCCGGGAACCCAGGAGGAACGCCAAACAATCGTGGACTCGAGGGACGACCAGTGGGGTGTGACGGGCTTCGATCCCATCCAGCAACCGGCTGCAAAGCCCATAGCCGAGCAGGATGGCGTGGTAATGTCCTTTGGGAACGCGGTCGATGGCTTTTTGGAGTTCTGGTTGATGGCGTTGGGGGTCCTCATGGAGCGCGAGGGAGAGAAACTCCAGATCAATGAGATGAGGGCTCTGGGCAGCCAGGAGGCAGACCTCGCGCACCATGATCTGGCAGGCGATCACTTTGAAGAGGCGGGGTTGCATTAGTTGCGAGGACGCTGTCGGACTCCAATCCGATGGGCTACCCAGAGGATGGAGCGACGAAGGACTTTCCGGTAGTTGGGATTGTTCCAGGCATGTTCGTCGTGGCCGGATTGGATGACAACGACTCGGGCCGGTTTATAGGGACTGATCCAGGCCAGGATCGGAAGGCTGCCGGGGGTTTTTGTGGTAAGAAGAGGCTGGACGTCTGGATGAATCAGGACCAATCCGTAGATCTCGTCGTGGATGGTATAGTCTTTCATTCCCCGGGTGATAGGATGGCGGGGGTTGACGACATGGACGTGGATGGTGACCCCCTCTTTCCAGGTGGATCGAGGGTAGACCTTTCCATCCCGTTTTGTGGGACGGAGGAAGTACCGGCCTCCCATGATTCGTTCATATTCGGGCCAGTCCTGGTAGTTGGCCATGGCGTGATGGAGGATCACCAGGCCTTTGCCGGAGTGGAGGCAGTCGATGAGGTTGGTTTTGGCTTCGTCGGGGATCTTCTGCCAGAGATCGTAAAGTACCAGGACGTCCCAGGAATCTCTTTTTTCCGGCGTCCACCATTGATAGACGTTGTTGGGGTGTTCGACGTGGCGGACCTGGATTCCGCGGAAGGAGTGAAACATCTGGAGGAACAGGTTGGTATGGTAGGCGTGGCCGCCGGTGATTAAGAGCACGCGCACAGGGGGTTTTTTTGTGGCGGCTTGTGGAGAGACGGCTGAGCTGGCTAGGAAGCCGAGGCTCAGGATGAATGCCGGCAGGGTGCGGCCAAAGGATTTTCTCCATGGATACGGTCCTTTTTTCATGGGGGTTATTATTTGGGAAAGGAGGGGAGAAAGCAATCTTTTTAGCGTGTGGACTCTGTGCCAAAATGTCTCAGCAGGGGGAGCCTGTGGCTCCACCCCTGCTGCGACAATTTGTCTCATCAAGGGCCAAAGGGCAGAAGGTCCGAGACAGAACTTGTTGCAAATCAATGAGTTCGATCTTCCCCCTCTTTTTCAAAGTTGGCACGCAGAAAGCTGGGAGAAAGAAGCGAAACGGTGCCCAGCCGGACACCCAAAAACTGAAACAGAAAGGAGGTGAAAGAGTATGCAACTGACACGGCGGCAACAAAGTCGGGATTTCTGGAGCTTGAGTCCGTTTGAACAACTGAATGCGTTGCGGGAGGAGATCAACCGGTTGTTTGACATGCCCTTGGGCAGCTGGTTGGCTCCGACGGAATTCTTCCGTGGGTGGGCTCCTGCGCTCGACCTGCGGGAAGACAAGGACAATCTGGTGGTGACGGTCGAGCTGCCCGGGATGAAGAAGGAGGATATTGAGGTTACCGTCCAAGACGGGGTGCTGAGCATCTCGGGCGAGCGGAAGCGGGAGCAAACCGCGGAGGAAGAAGGGGTGTATCGGTCGGAGCGGTACTATGGCCGGTTCCATCGGACCATCACCTTGCCGAAACCGGTCAAGGAAGATGAGGTGAAGGCGACGTACAAAGATGGGGTTTTGACGATCGTCCTCCCGAAGACGGAGGAAGCGAAACCGAAGCAGATTGAGGTGACGGTCGGCTAATCGGTCGACCGTAAGGGGACGAAGAGGGGTATAGGGCTTCGTCCCACACTTTCCGGTTTCCTCCGTAGATTCCTTTCCCTTCTTTTCCCGGAAGGAAAGTCCACAAAAACCCACCCGGAGGGGGAGTCTGTCAAGAAAAAGAAAGGAGGTGACAGTATGAAGGCTTTGGATCGAAGAGAACAACGGCGACGAGATCCAGCCCGGCAGGAGCGGGAGAATTACGTGACGCCGGATGTGGACATTTATGAAACCAAGGATGAATGGGTTTTGATTGCTGACATGCCCGGCGTCAATAAGGAGGGGGTGGAAGTCCTGCTGGACGGAAACGAGCTCACCATCCTCGGTAAACGGTCGGAGGAGAAAGTCGAGGGAGAATACCTCATCCGCGAGTCGCGTCCTGCGACCTATCGACGGACCTTTGTGTTGGATCCGTCGATTGACACCTCGCGGATCAGCGCGCGGATTGAGCAGGGGGTCTTGACGATCCGGTTACCGAAGGTGGAGGCTCAGAAGCCGCGGAAGATTGAGATCAGCGGATAAGGTTCGAGCAGGACGAAGACCAACCAGTCGGGTTGAAGAAACCCGGCTGGTTTTTGTTTTTGTGGGAGGGGGAAGGAAGGCAGTCTTCGAAAAACCGGAGCGGTTCGGGCTTGACGCATTTGGAACGATTCGTTGGAGTGAAAGGCAAATGAAAGCGAAGGTTACGGCTTTACTGGCTCTGGTTTGCCTGGTCGGGTTGACCGGCGGTTGTTATTCGACTGTGTCCGGCCATACGAAGGTGGGGATTCCGTTTGTACGGGATCGGATTGTGAGTCGATATGAGCGGCCGGTCGATCAGGTCTTTCAGGCGGCGAAGCAGACGCTGCAGACGAATGGCACGTTGGTGGCCGAAGATACGATTAAGCGGGTTTTGACGGCAAAGATCGACAACACGACCGTGTGGGTGAAGGTTCAGGAAGTGGAACCGGGCGTGACGGAAGTGGTGACTCAAGCCCGGACCCGGGGATCGGCTCCGGATATTACGGTCGCGGCGGAGATTGATAAGCAGATCGCGCTTCGGCTCCAGGCGATGCAGTAGTCTGTCCCCTCCCGTGTTTTAAGGCTTCTCTTCCGGTAGGGTTTCGGAGGAAGAGAGAGGTGGGTGGACCGTGGTAGGGGGCTCGGTGGAGAAGGCCTGGCGGTGGAGGAAACGGAGGCGTCGTTCGGCAATCTCGGCCTGGGAAGAGCCGGGGGCAAGTTCGAGGATTTGGAGAAGGGCCTGGCGAGCTTGAGGAAGGTCTCCGGCCTGGAGTCGAAAATCAGCCAGACGATGGAGCCATTGGCAGCGGAGGGGCAAAGGTGTGTGGGGAAGTGCTAACAGTTCTTCTATCTGTTCGGCCGCAAGGTCAGGACGACCAAGATCGTGAGCATAACAAAGAGCGAGTTCTTCCCGAGCGGTAATATCGTCCGGAAATCGTTCCAATTGAGCGACTAATTCGTGGATTCGGCGTTCGGTAAGGTGCGCCTCTTTTTCTTTGTCGGGAGTAGGATAAGAAGAGGTGGACGCAGGAAGACGGAATCGGGGCTCTTCCCGGGGTTTTTCCTGGAGTTGTTGCTCGGCATGGGACAGGTGGGCCAGTCGCTGGCGGGCGGCCATGGCTTGAGGGGTATCAGGAAAGCATTGAATGATTTGCTGCAGGTAATATCGGGCCAGATCCGGGTCTTTGCCGTAACGAAGGGCCCAATCGGCCATGCGATTTAGGGTATAGGCGATTTGCTTGGGGGTTCCTGTGCCTGAATCGATCCACTGCTGCAATACGGCCAGTCCTTGGTGCCAGTCCTGGAGTCGGTCGGCATGTAACTCGGCAAGCATCAGGGAGGCTCGGTAGTCGGCCGGAAATTCTTCCAAAATCTTTTCCAACTCTTGTTTGGCCTCTTCGTATCGGCCTTGTTTGATCTTAGCTTCGGCGATGGAGTACAACGGACGGCGTTCCGGAGGGGTTTCGTCCCAGTAAAAGAGATTACTAATGCGGGTTGAGAGCCGGTCTACCAGAGGAACCCCCCATAACCAGGCCAAAAACAATCCGCCCATTGCCGCAAGGCCTACTCCAACGATAGAAGCCCTGCTTAACGGTTGAAAACAGGGAGCCACTACGTAACGAAAGTAGGCAATCAAAGCCAACGTACCGATCCAGCGAATGACAAGATCCACCCGATCCTCTGTCTTGGAGAACCAGTAGACAAGGAGAAAGACGATCAACGCCGTTCCACCTACAAGCGAGATGATCTCACCGACTCCGCTCATGATAAAGTCTTCCTCTTTTGCCCTTGAAACTTTGGCTTATTTGAAGCCTACGTTGACCCTCAACGCATGACAAGAATGATATTCAGGACGCCTAGGAGAACAGCAGTAACGGCGGTTTTCTTTCCTTTTCCGTTTCGGATCCAGTCTCCTGCTTTGATCCAGCCGGTAATCCCTAAGCCGATGGCGACGGCACTAATCCAGAAGGCCAGGAAGAGAGTGATCGGGGTCCGGATGAAGGTGAGGGGAAAGCTTCCGAGAGCGAAGATCAGAGCGAACCAGGCCCAATCATTCCGACTGGCGGGAGCGAAGGCCTGGCGAAGGGTTTGGAGATCCTTTGGGGACCAGGAGTAGGAGCCGGTGGAAGAGGAAGGGAGACGCCCGGGAGCGGAGGAGGGTTGGGATGAGGTTGTTGCGGAGGTCCCCTGGCGATGAACGGAAGGAGGGCGTGGTGCGGTGTGAAGGATCCGCCGAGCCGCGGTCCTGGAGATGCGGGGTCGGATGGTGGATTTCGGCCGATAGATTCGGCTCTGAGCTCTGGGACGAAGGCGACCCCGGTCTTGGCGTAAGTGATCCCCTCGACGGACGGCTTCCACTGAGGGAAAGGCATCCCAGCCGCCCAACCGCTCTGCGCGTTCACACCATGGGCATCGGGAGAGGTGATTGCTGAAGACGTGTTGGGGATTGATCGGGCAGGTCCGCAGATGGTTTTCTACCTCTGCTAGGGTGCTGGCCCATTCCTGGGCGCTGGGGCGGGAGGCGGGGCTGATGTATCCGTCGCTAAAGCAGCGGAGAAAGAGACGCTGGACCGGTGGAGGAAGCATGGTGAAAGGAGGCGCCGTGATGGGGGGAAGGAAAGGGCAGGTTGGATCGTTGGCATAGGGGAAGAATCCGGCCTGGATTCGTTCCGGGATGCTGAGCGCCTCTCCTCGGCCTTGATAGATTCCCAGAAAGGGATGGGTTCCTTCCATGAGAATTTGGAAGAGGAGGATACCCAGGCCGAACCGGTCGTGTTCCTCGGTTCGATCGACCTGGGAGAGGTGGCGTCCCTGGAGTTCTGGAGGGGTGTATTCGGGCCGACCGACTCGACAGCGAAAGACCTCGCCGGTTTCCGGATCGATCACCTGGAACGAATCAGTGTCTACAAAAGCGACGAGGGCGGAGTCGGCCACCAGGATGTTTTGCTCGTTGAGATCACCGACGATGTAACCGCGTTGATGCAGGGCGGCAAGGACGGTGGCCAGATTTCGAGCCGTACGGAGGAGATAACGCCAGTTGAAGAGGGGACACGTCCGGAGCCGGGATCGTGGGTTGAAATATTCTACGATCGGACGCATGCCGGTGATGCGTGGCATGAGGAATCCGACGACTCGACCGGTTCCATCGATCAGCAGGTCTTCCGGCCAGGCCAGGCTCAGAGCCCTGTTCCCGGAGGGGATCCTCCGGAGGATAAGCCAGCATGATTCGGACCTTCCGAACACGGCTGGGGATGGATTTGTGCCAGATCTTGGCGACCAGGGAATCCTGGTCGGGCAATGCAAAAATCCGCGCTTCACCTCCTTTGGCCAGGAGATGCTGGACGGAAAGCTCCAGCCAGGCTCCGTTAGACTGGCGTTGAACGCGCACAGATCCAATCCTTTCCCACCTCAGAAGTTATTTCCAATTCCTTATTTCGCCGGGGGCTTGGACGATGCTGCCCGATCTGCCCCGCTCCATAAGGCCAGGAATAAACTTACATCATCATCGGTACGTTGGGCGACTCGATCGGACCGGAGCCATGCGTCGAGTTCTTGATTTTGAATCCGGGGGTCGGTTTGAGCCTGAAGCCAGGAGAAAAGTGGATTGAAAAACGGACCATAAGGCTGGCGGTTGCGAAGATCCAGGGCCAGGGCCTGGAGCCCATCGGTAAAGACGGCTACCCGCCGAACCGGACCCTGATAGTCTTTCAACTGAATCGGAAGAGGGTTATAAGAACTGGTGAGGAAGACGGTTTCGTTGATGTATTCGCCGGACGTGGGCCAGGTCAGGCAGTGGAGCGTCTGTTCGCTGCCGATGACGATGGCCCCGTCCCCAACCTGAGCGGCAACGGCTCCCTCTGGATGCGCAATCAAAACCAGAAGAGTGCAGGCCAGATCACGTGGAGGAAAACCCCGACTTTGGGCTTCCTGGAAGAGGGTAGAACGGGCGGTTTCCACAGCTTGCTGCACAAGAGAAAGGCCTTGTTGGGAGGGCAGAGGGACTTTGCCTTCCGACAGTCCTGTGCAACATCTCGAAAAGGCCTGAACCACGGCAAGTTCCGCCCCAAGGTGACTTCTTTGAGCCGAGCCGGCTCCGTCCGCCGCCGCGACGACCAGGTAATGGGATCCGACTTGTCCCCAGCAAAGGGCGTCTTGAGTCGGTTGCAAAGCGCGCCGATGTCGGCTTCCCGCAACCACCGCGCTTGCAATTTTCCACTCTCCAGGCT
>CAZBKV010000067.1:0-9803 GCA_964492575.1 uncultured Verrucomicrobiota bacterium
TGAGGACAAGCCGCTCTACTTAGTCTCTGGGCATTCGAAAGAGAATTTGGATGGTAGAGCGCGTTATCCCCAACGCGCCGTAAAAATGAAACACGAAATTTCCTTGCGGCGGTTTGAGGACAAACCACCCTACCTTGCCCATGGGCATTCAAAATGGGATTGGAAGGTAGGGCGCGCTGTCCCCAGCGCGCCGAGATAAAAAATGGACGGATACATTTTCGGACAAGCTCTAGAGTTCATCCGTAAAATCCACCGTCTTGCGACGGTCGCAACGCGCTCTTCGAAAGCCAGGCTGAGGAACGAACCCCTTGTCGGTACGCTCGTCAAAGCGCAGAAACGTATTCCTCCTCCACTCCTTTCACAATCTCTGACCAAGCTCCAGGAACTTTGCTTGACTGACGGCTCCGGGGCCTTTGGCATACTGTCTTTGTGATGCAAACGCAAAGAAGTAGATTGCAACGAGGAATCTGGTTTTGGAGCGTGGTTTTTCTATGCGCTGGGGCTGGATGGGCCCGACCGGCGCATACGATCTGGTTTGATCAACCGGCTCAGCAGTGGGTGGAGGCCCTGCCGGTAGGAAACGGCCGGTTAGGGGCCATGGTCTTCGGTCAATGGCCTCGGGAACGAATCCAATTGAATGAAGATACGATTTGGGCTGGACCGCCGGTGCCGGAGAACCGGGATCATCTCGGTCCGATTCTTCAACAGATTCGTCAGCTTTATTTCGCAGGTCGATGGGATGAGGGAGAACGCCGGGTGGCTCGGGAAATCCTGGCTCCACGGATCGCGCCGCGTTCGTACCAGACGATGGGGGATTTGTGGATTCGATTCGTTCGTCCCTCGGTATGGGAGCTCCGATTGACGAACTGGTGGGTAAGCCCTGTTGGGAAACGACAGCCTACCAAACAGATGTTCCAGCCAGGATTTTCAGGATCAGGCTGGCAACCGGTACGATCTAAGGAGGATCTTTTTGTTCCTCCCAATCGAACCCGACTGTTCCGATGCGAGTTTTCGATTCCTCAGTCTGAGGGGGCGAGTAGGAAAGCGGTTTTTGCTTTTGATCTTGGACCGGTAGAAGGGCAGGCTGCGGTTTATCTGGACGGCAAACGAATTGGGGGGATTTCCCGAAACGATCGAAGGTACCAATTCCTTTTGCCTGGGCTGCGTTCGGGTGTTCATGTGCTGATTGTTCAACTTAGTCAACGAAGTGGCCCTGCTTATTTCCCTCAACAGACCTGGATCCATCGTATCGACAACGCCTGGACAGACTATCGCCGGACCTTGGATCTTCAGACCGGTGTGGTTACCACTGAATATCGGCTTCGTCCAAACAACATTCTGATCACGGAACAGGTCTTTGCCTCGTTCCCGGACGATTGTTTGGTGATTCGGTTGGCAGCTAAGGAAGCTCGTCTTCCAGCGTTGGAGGTAGAATTGACCCGTCCGGCGGATGCGACCTGCGAGGTCCGAGGTTCCGATACGCTGGTCATGTTTGGTCAAGCCCAACACAACGGGAGAATGTTGGGGGTCAAATGGCACTGTATGCTCAAGGCGAAGACGAAAGATGGGCAAATTCAGCCTCATGGTACGGCCCTCCGTATTACCGGCGCTCGAGAGCTAATTCTTCTCCTCACGGCGAAAACTGACTACAACATAGCCGATCCGTCTCGGCCTTTGACCTTCGATCGAGAAGCTGCTTGTCGGAAGGTCCTTGCCGAGGCTAGTCAAAAAGACTTTGCTACTTTGCTTCGCCGTGCCGTAGCGGATCATCGAAAGTACTTTGATCGGTGCGTTTTGGACTTAGGAGATACTCCCGAACCACTTCGTAGCCAGCCGACCCCTAAACGGCTGGAAGCTTGGCGCCAGGGTTCCAACGATCCGGACCTGATCGAGACTTACTTTCAGTTAGGTCGATATTTCCTGATCGCCTCTTCTCGTCCCGGCACTTTACCAGCCAATCTCCAGGGGCTCTGGAACGACCAGCTCATCGCCCCTTGGCATTCAGACTATCATATCAACATTAACCTCCAAATGAACTACTGGCCGGCAGAGGTCACGGGCCTTCCGGAAATGACCGAGCCTTTCTTCACCTTAATCAACGGTGTTCGAAAGGATGGGAGAGTGTTGGCGCGTAAGCTTGGCTGTCGGGGAGCTGCGGCAGGACACACTACCGACGCTTGGCAATGGGCTGCTATCCTCGGTGCCCCAGGCTATGGGATGTGGCCGCTTGGGCTGGCCTGGTGCAGTGCCCATTGCATGGAACATTACCGATTCACTGGAGATAAGGAATTTTTGCGACGCATCGGATATCCTATCCTGCGGGATTCTGCGGCGTTCTTGATCGACTGGGTTGTACAGGATCCTAAGACCGGTCTCTATGTCTCCGGCCCTACCACTTCTCCAGAGAATACCTTTATCTGGCGCGGCAAACGCCTTCACCTTTCCATGGGGAATGCCATGGACCAGGCGATCATTCGGGAAAACCTTCAGAATCTCATAGAGGCAGCCCGAGCTTTGGGTTTGAAAGATCCATTGATTCCTGAAGCACGAAAGGTTCTCGACAAACTGGCTCCACTTCGTATCGGTCCGGATGGTCGCATTCTGGAATGGGGCTATCCAGTGAAAGAAGCGGCTCCTGGACATCGGCATATCTCCCACCTTTACGCTTTACATCCCTCGGATTTGATCACGCCATGGGATACGCCGGAGCTGGCCGCAGCCGCTCGTAAAGTCTTAGAATACAGACTCGCTCATGGCGGTGGACACACTGGATGGAGTCGAGCCTGGATTATCAACTTCTATGCCCGACTCCAAGACGGCAACGAAGCCTATCATCATCTGTCCGAACTGCTTCGACGCTCCACTTTACCAAATCTCTTTGATACCCATCCGCCATTCCAAATCGATGGGAACTTTGGCGGATGTGCAGGAATTGCTGAAATGCTGCTCCAAAGCCATGGCAAGGATCATATCATCCGGTTACTGCCGGCCTTACCCGATGCCTGGCCGAATGGAAGCGTGACCGGCCTGCGCGCTCGAGGTGGTTTTGTTGTGGATATGAAATGGCGCTCGGGTCGGTTGATCGAAGCTCGCATCACTTCCTTGCTGGGTCACCGGTGTCGCGTATGGTACCGAGGGAAACAAGAAGAATTTCCAACCCAGCCTGGGAAGACCTATACGATTCGGTTTGAATAAGGCATCGGTCAAATAACTGCCCTCGAATGAAAAATTTCAAAGGGGAAATTTCGGGGAGGTAGGGCGCGCTGTCCTCAGCGCGCCAAAAGAGAAAACAAAGGATTCGCGGCGGCCTGGGGACAGGCCGCCCTACCCTTTTTCTTGTCCCTTTGGGGCAGAAAATTGACGGATGCCTTGAAATAATTTCCTCCACGGCCTGACGGCCGTAGCTAAACCGTAATCGAAGCTCTGCTTCTGTTTTCGATCGCTTTGTGGCTACGCTTGTAAAGAGCGTGGATTTGGAAGCGAAAACAGAAGAACGAACGTAAATACGGCCACGCTCGGCAGAGCATGACTACCAGAAAGCAAAAAGAAAGGGGTATGGGCGCCTTGGATGCCCATACCCTCTGGCGAGGTGAGAAACAAGCAAAAGAGTCCTTAGTCCTCTAACGTAGTGGTATCGCCGAGGTCTTGACCGAGCGTCTCCGCCTTCAAAAGCCGACGCATGATCTTCCCCGATCGAGTCTTCGGGAGTTTATCGCGGAACTCAACATACTCCGGTCGGGCAATCGGCCCGATCTGTTTCGCAACCCACTTCTTCAGCTCATCCGCCAATTCATCCGAAGGCTGATAGCCCACTTTGAGGACGACATATACCTTCGGAACGTCTCCTTTCACTTCGTGAGGAACTCCGATACAGGCAGCTTCCGCCACCGCCGGATGGGCGACCAAAGCGCTCTCCACCTCGGCAGTACCCAACCGATGCCCGGCCACATTCAAGACCTCATCGGCACGACCGCGGAACCAGATATAACCGTCGGAATCTCGCATCGCGGCATCACCGGTGAGATACATCCCCGGAAAACGCGACCAGTAATTCTGAACATACCGATCCGGCTCCCGATAGAGGGTCCGCAGCATCGAAGGCCAGGGTTGTTTGACTACTGCCAAACCACCCTCGCCATCTGGGGCCCGATTTCCATTCTGATCCACGACATCTACATCAATCCCCGGTAACGGACGAGTGGCCGAACCGGGCTTCAGCGGGGTAATCGGCAGAGGAGCCACCATAAAGGCCCCTGTCTCGGTCTGCCACCAGGTATCCATGATCGGACACCGCTCCCTACCTATGTGTTTGTAATACCATTTCCAGGCTTCCGGATTGATCGGCTCTCCAACCGAACCAAGGATGCGGAGGGAAGAAAGATCATGCTTTTGCGCATACTGCTCCCCAAATCTCATGTGCATCCGAATCGCAGTAGGTGAAGTGTAGAAGATCGTGACCTTTTCCCGCTCAATAATCTGCCACCATCGTTCTGGATTCGGATAATCCGGAGCCCCTTCATAGATGATCGATGTAGCTCCTAACATGAGAGGCGCATAGACAATATAACTGTGGCCGGTAATCCATCCTACGTCTGCAGCACACCAGAAAATGTCGTTCTCCTTAATATCAAAGACATATTTTAAGGTCGCATATGTCTGCACCGCATAGCCCCCGTGGACGTGGACAATTCCCTTCGGTTTTCCCGTGGTCCCCGAGGTGTAAAGGAGGAACAAAGTGTCTTCACTATCCATCGGCAACGATTCGCATTCCTCCGACTCCCCTTCTACCAACTCATGCCACCAGATGTCCCGACCCGGTTTCATCGGGACATCCTCCTGCCCAGTCCGTTTGTAAACGATGACTTTCTGGACCCCGGGGGTCTCCGTTAACGCATCATCGGCGTTCTTCTTTAACGGGATGATCTTGCCTCGTCGATAACCACCATCGGCGGTAATCAAAACCTTTGCCTCCGCGTCTAAGATCCGATCTTTAAGGGCCCCCGAACTAAATCCAGAGAAAACGACCGAATGAATCGCTCCTAACTTCGCACACGCCAACATCGCGATCGGAAGCTGCGGAATCATCGGTAAATAAATGGTGACTCGATCTCCCTTCTGAACGCCTAATTTTTTCAGGGCATTGGCCAATTTGTTGGTCTCGGCGTAAAGTTGAGCATAAGTCCAACGTTCTACTTCCCCTGGTTCTCCTTCAAAGATATAAGCCACTTTGTCTTTGCGGGGGGTTTTCATGTGACGATCCAGGGCATTATAAGCAATATTGATCTTCCCCCCTAAAAACCACTTCGCGAACGGAAGTTTCCAGTCCAAAACTTGCGTCCAAGGCTGGAACCAATCCAGTTCCTTGGCCATCTCTTCCCAGAACCATGTATAATTCTTGGCGCGTTCGAGGAGTTCCTCATACGTCTGGATCCCCCTCTCACGCATCCACTGCATGATGTTCGAATTTTCCGCCAACTCCTTTGGTGGATGATAGATTTCGTTTGTCGGTGCCGTCATAGTTCTTACCCTTTCCCTCTCCCAGTTGGTTTTTTCTTTCTCCTTTGATAGGCGCAGCTGAGAGAGAACCTCTCGACTGCACCTGTTTAACAGACTACTCCAAAAAGATTAGAATTTTACTGCTTCTATTCACTGTTCCCCTGGCTAACCCTTCTTCTTTCAAGCAAATCTAGATTCAAAAGTCTTCTCTCATTTTGTCCTATTTATGACCTTTTTTGGCATATCAAAGGATCAGCATTTCCGTTTCCAGGACTTTTCGCCTCAACTGATTTTAAGGAGAACAGTAAGACTTAGCTTTGGATAAGAATTTTTAATGTTGTTTTTAAAAAATAAAAATTTACTTCTTGTTGTCAACGTTGCGCTCTCCGCACCAAAAACAAAACCACAAACTTGACTAAACCTTCTGTTTTCAGTCCAATCAAAAATAGATGAACGGCCAACAGGCCAAAGGATCTCAGTTAAAAGATCGCCAACGTCGCTGGCTTGCCATAAACGCAATCCTTTTGCTTCTCTTTCTGACCTTCGCAGCTGTTCCCCTTATCCATAGTTACATTCATCCCCATCCTTGGTCCCTAACCCATCAGTGTGTCTTAATTCACTTTTTTCACGGCCACGGCCTCCATACCTCCCCGATTACTCCTATCCAGCCCTTGTCTCACTGGGCACCTTTTCTGTTACCGATTTTCTCTTTTCAACCACTTCAATGGAATCAGTTTCTACCTCCAAGTTGTGGCCCACCTCAATAATTCTGATAATGTTATTTATTGAAAAGGGAGTCCTTGCTTCCTATCGGCAAGGATGACCTAACTCTCTCTTGAAAAGAAATGCTAAAGAAGTTTATAAAGATCTTTTCTCTGAAATTATTATAACTAAACCCGGAAAAGGAAAGTGAGGTGTGCCATGCAAAGAAATCTTTCTTCCCTTTCCAAAAACCAAAGTTGTCGTTGGATCCCATGGACCAACCTCTCTTGTATCTTCTTCTGTCTGGTTTTCTTCGGCGGTTTCGGACTTAGAATCTCCGCCACAGAGAAAAATTTCAATCCCTCTACCTCCGGCCCTCCCCATTCGACGAATCCTTACCAACAACTCCAACAGCTCAAAAAACAGCTCCGCCAAATCCAGATTCAGCAACAACAGATCATCCAGGCTCTTCAAGAACAGATTCGGAAGAATCAGCAGCAGATTCAAAGCCTGCAAAATCAGATCCAACAACTCCAACATCAGCTAGCCCAATCGACCAATACAACAACCGTGGCTCAACCGAAGCCACCAACAGAAGGAGAAGCTGCTCTCGAATCCCTGCTCAGCCAACAGACCCGGCCTTCAACAACTGCTACTCCCTCTTCCCAACCGCCCTCCGGTGAAGAGGCCCTGGAACAAGCCCTCCAAGAAGCTACAACCGGCCCTTCCACAACCCCTACTCCTACCGCCTCCTTTCCAGGCACCAGCGGGTTGATTCCTGCGTTACAAACGCTTAACCCAAACATCAGCGTTGTCGTGGATACCTTGGCGCATTACACCTCGCACGATCACAGCGACTTCGATAGCGGCTTCTATTTTCGACATTTAGAACTCTCCTTCGATGCCGCGATCGATCCATACGCTCGAGCCCAATGTTTCATCGGATATGGACAACATCCCGATGGCGATTGGCATACACATGTCGGCGAAGCCTATGCCACCCTAGAGTCTCTACCTTATGGACTGGGGCTACGGATCGGGCGTTTTCGGTCGAATTTCGGTCGAGCCAATACGTTTCATGAACATGCCTTGCCTTGGATCCAATATCCGCTAGTCATCAAACGATTCTTTGGAGATGAAGGGTTCTCTGGAAACGGCATCGGACTCGACTGGCTTGTCCCGAATCCTTGGAATCAATTCATTGAGATTACGTATGAACCGACGATAGATGCGGGACAGGAATTCTTGGGGCCTGCATCCGATGCAGTCCGTCATCTCATCCATGCCCGCACGTTCTGGGATCTTTCCCCGGCCTCTACGGTAGAGCTCGGTCTCAGCTATGCGGTGGAACCGGAGCATGATCGTCATGCTGCTGGACTGGATGTGACTTACAAATGGCGGCCGCCTGAGAAAGCTCTTTATCGGGGCTTTACTTGGCAGACAGAATGGATGATTGCCGACTCTTTGCAACAGCAGGGTTGGGAGACGGCCCTGGGGCTTTATACCGCTCTGGAATATCAATTTGCCCGGCGTTGGGTTATAGGAGGACGCTACGACTATACTCAATTCCCTGCCAACGCCGCGCTTCAAGAAGACGCCTATTCCCTCTACCTCACCTTCCTCCAAAGCGAGTTTATGTTATGGCGCCTTGGCTATCGCTTCACGGATCGAAACTTCAACATCCATGGTGAGCAAGACGAACATCAACTCATGCTTCAATGTGATTTCATTATCGGTGCCCATCCAGCCCATCGGTATTAAAAGCCAATGATTTGGAAATCGAAAACAAAACCTACAAAAGGAGGAACTATGAAAAAACAACTACTTTATTTCTGGTCCGTGTTTTGTCTCTTTTCCCCTCCCGGTTGGGGGGCCGGGAAACTCCGAGTTGTGACTACAACGACGGATCTGGCCGCAATCGCCCGTTATATCGGGGGCGATCGTGCGGAAGTCCATGCAATCTTGACCGGCCGGGAAGATCCTCACCATGTCGCTCCCAAACCCAGCTACATGCTCCTGGCGCATCAGGCCGACCTATGGATCCGCGTAGGAATGGAGCTGGAAATCGGATATGAAAACCCGATTCTCCAAGGAGCCCGAAACCCAAAAATTCTACCTGGCTCCTTAGGACATCTGGATGCCTCCCAGGGGGTGCTTCGGTTGGATGTCCCAACCCAACGAATCAGTCGCTCTATGGGAGATATCCACCCGGAAGGCAACCCTCACTACCTGCTCGATCCTCTTAACGGCCGCATTGTCGCCCAAACCATCGCCAAGCGAATGGCCACCCTGCGCCCTGCGGATGCTTCCTACTTCCTTCGGCGCCTTCAAATGTTCCGTCGTGAATTGGATAAGCGAATGTTCGGCACAAACCTCGTTCAGGCCGTCGGTGGACCCAAGCTTTGGGTCCTGCTGCTCCGAAATCAGTTGGATTCTTTCCTCGCCCAGCCCGGTCATCCCAAGCTCGGCGGATGGCTGGCGGCCATGCGGCCCTATCGAGGCGAAAAAGTCATCACCTACCACCGCAGTTGGATCTACTTCCTAAATCGATTTGAACTGGTCGAAGTAGGCGAAGTAGAACCAAAACCGGGGATTCCACCTACCCCCAGTCATCTGGCCGAATTGATTCAACGGATCCAAACCGAACATATCTCGGTGTTACTTCAATCCCCCTACTACTCCCAAAACGCCGCCAAATTGTTGAGAAGGAAGACTGGGATCCAAGTCGTAGTGGCTACCATGTTCCCAGGCGGTGAACCCCAAGTGCAGACCTACTTTGACGTCTTTGACAACCTTGTCCATAAACTTTCCCAGGCCTTTGCTCATGCAAAGGCTTCCGAGAGGAAAGAAACCGAAACTTCTTCCGGAAAAGATCCTCAAGGAAAAAACGTCCAAACCCTCTCAACCCATAAGGAGTAGACTATGACCCAGCTTCGAGAAACCTTACCGTTTTTGATCCTGCCGTTTTTGGCCTGTTTAACCATCGCTGCCTTGCATTGTTACATGGGGCTGCATGTCCTCCGACGCGGGGTAGTTTTTGTCGATATTGCCCTTGCTCAATGGGCGGCATTAGGAGCAGCCGTCGCTCTATGGGTTAGCCCTTATTTTATGCCTGCACCGGAGGCTCTTCCGACCCCCTCCTCCCAAACCACCCTATCCAACGTCACCCAAGAACTAGAAGGAGAACTCCAATCCCTCGTCCAACAACAGACTGCGGCCTCTTCCACAACCTCCCCACCCACTCTGCAACCGGAACCAGGCCATTGTCATCCCTCTTTCCGCTACGGGTTCTCCCTCGGTTTTGCCTTGCTAGGAGCCGTTCTTTTGTCTTTGGCTCGATTTCGGGAACGCCTTGTCCCTCACGAGGCCGTGATCGGCATCCTCTTCGTGGTCGCAGCCGCACTGAGTGTTCTGATCCTAAGCAAAACTCCTCATGGCCACGAAAAGATTGAAACGATGCTGATCGGTAGCGTCCTGTTTGTCACCCCTTGGCAATTAATACGGATGGCCCTGCTTTATCTTGGAATCGGGATCCTCCATTTTCTCTTACGAAGACACTTTCTATTGATTTCCCAAGATGTAGAAGCCGCCGAACGAGCCGGATA
>CAZBKV010000068.1:0-773 GCA_964492575.1 uncultured Verrucomicrobiota bacterium
AAAGGCAGGATCGCAGCGGATGGTAGGATAGAGGGAGAAGAATTTTTTGCGGCGGTTTGGGACACACCGCCCTACCTTGCCTTGGCATCCGAAAGCCATGTTGCGGTAGGGCGCGCTGTCCTCAGCGCGCCGGGAAAAGGGAAAAATGAAATTTCATAACGGCGGTTTGAGGACAAACCGCCCTACCTACCTTTCCTTGACACCCGAAAGCCATGTTGTAGTAGGGTGTGTTGTCCTCAGCGCGCCGAGAGAAGAAAAGTGGACGGATGGCTTTTTCGGACAGGTTCTAAGGACCTATTCGCTCTACCCGATAGAAGGCGGCGTGGTCAGGATTCCAAGGGATGGAGAAAAGGAGACGGTCGCCGGTGGCCTCCTTTTCGGCCACGACATCCCAGTTCGAAGCGGGAAGCTCTGCGGTATGGAGGAGCCGATACCGAAATCCGGGAATCGTCTGAACCTCTAGGACCAAGGTCTGCGCATCTTTAAACCGGAAGCTCATAATCTGTGGAGGCGGAAGGGGTCGATTGGTCTTACCGGGTGTGGGCTGGGAAAGAAGGCCGCGTGCAAGGGGATCGTCTTCCACCGAACCGTAAGAGACTCCTTCTCCGAATTTCTGAATCGGTAGCCAATCCAAAAGATAGGCTTCCTGATCGTGGATCCA
The DNA here is from genome assembly GCA_964492575.1 of uncultured Verrucomicrobiota bacterium. GTDB lineage: Bacteria > Verrucomicrobiota > Verrucomicrobiia > Limisphaerales > CAZBKV01 > CAZBKV01. The sequence continues at coordinate 662 of CAZBKV010000068.1, forward strand.
GAGCAAGGCTAGATATCGGTCTTCGTCGGTCAGTCGGAACGCCGCATGGAGTTCTCCTGTTTGGGTCTGGTTGGTCTGGCCGTCCAGCCAGATGAGGGGATACGTTTGGGGT
>CAZBKV010000068.1:783-8605 GCA_964492575.1 uncultured Verrucomicrobiota bacterium
TTCCAATTCAAGTTGTCCCATCCCAAGGGGAAGAAGCTCCTGGGAGAAAAGTTCGACCCATGGATCGGCTTGGCCGGCAGTATCGGTGATGCTTCCCTCGTTCTGGACCATGACTTCGTTCAGCCAAATTTGAGGGAATCGCGGCAAGGTTCCACCTACGCTATTCGGCGCAGCGGGGGTGACCGGTCGGAAGAGGTCCGCAGGAGCTTCCACTCGTAAGCCCCAAACCACATCGCTGCTGGTGGTGCTATGCTGATGGACTTCTACAGCCAGGACATTGCGTCCCCATCGGACCGGAGCGTTGGTAATCGTAAAGGGCCCCTCAATTTGTGCGTTTCCGATCGTTCGGGCACTAAAGGTCTCCGAGTTCACCGGTCCGCTGGGCATGCCCAGCCGAAGGATTTCTTGGCCGTTGAGGTACACAATACAGCCGTCATCCACGATGGTATGAAGAATTAATCTCACATGATTCGTGGGGCCGTAATAGGAGAAGGTGGAACGGAAGTAAAATGCGATGGCTCCTAATTTGATAGTAGTATTTTTCGGTGCTGGAAGGTCTGATTCTTCCCAATACAGGAGCCCTGGACCGGAAGGCCAGTCGCTGTCGTCGTAATCCGGGGCTTTCCAATCGGCATCGGGTTCCCGGCCCGTGTCGTTATAGCTCCATATATTGGTGTAATCCATCAACAGAACCGTATCCCCGGAAGGTTTGGTGACCAAAACCCAGTTGGCGGGGATTCGGCCATCCTGCTGGGGATCAACCCGTTGAAGGCTTTGGCCCGGCTGGGCCGCCGGCCAGGGTGCGGTGGTCGCATACCGCATGGCATCTAAATATTCTGTTCCATGGTCTGTGACTCGAATGAGTCGAAGGCTATCTTCATCCTGGCGTAGCACTCCGGCAAAACGCCCTAAAATCCGCTCTTGAGGGACCTCTGGGAATGCCTGGCGAAAGGCCTCCATGTCGCGAACGACTACGGCATATTCGCCAGGTCCAAGCTCTTTATCGCTCGGAAAGACATAGAAGAGGTTTCTTCCGCGGAGTTGTACCCCGGCCAGCGGCTCGGTCGCCCAGTGGGAGAAGTTATAAATTTCTACAAAGTCGCTTTTCGCTACAGAAGGACGATAAAAGACTTCATTAATGACCAAATGATTCCCTCGTTGGACTTGGACATGCATCGTGGCCGTATCTTGTTGGGGAGGGCTTCCATCGTCTTGAACTTGGATGGTCAAGTCAAACTCCCTCACTCCATAATCGGCCGGGATATCCCAGACCATCTGATTCTTTTCATCCAAAAATCGAAGTCCAGGGGGGACCTCTCCGACTACGCTAAAGTGGAGATGTTGAGGAGGTAGATCCGGATCGCTGGCCAGGTTGGTCAACACGACTCGATCGCCTTCCCGCACCGTAAGCTGGTCCGGCAAGTGAAGGTGAGGGGCTTGGTTTTTCTCGTCGACATTGAGGTAAAAGGTCACGGTAGAACTTTTATGGTTCGGCGTCTGTTCCGTGACTCGAACCGTAAAGGCGTAGCTACCGGGGCCTTGTTCTTCGGTTGGGATCCAGGTGAAGATCCCGGTCGTGGGATCCAAGTCCACTGCTTGGGGAACCGAACCTTCGAAGGTATAGCGGAGCGGCGTGTTGGGGTTATCTGGATCTTGGGCCTCGATGGAAAAGGTAAAGAGCTCGCCTTCCAGGATGGAACGAGTCGGAATCGGCTGAATTACCGGCGGATTATCCACTTCGCGCACGGTGATGTGGAAGGTTTGCTGATCGTGTAGGACCGGCACACCATTGTCTTCCGCCACGACGGTGAGGGTATATTTCCCTGGTCCTTGGTCTTCGGAAGGAATCCAGAACATCACGCCGTTGGTTGGATCCAGGGTTAATCCTTGCGGCACATCGCCGGCGAAATGGAATGTTAGTTGGTTCGGTGGGAGATCCGGATCGTGTACCACGTTGGTCCATAGGAAGGGTTGGCCTTCATCGATGGTTTGATCCGGGATCGGCTCTAGTTTGGGAGGGGCATTGACTTCCAGGACTTTGATCGTAAAGTAGCGCACGGCACTCCGGCACGGTGTCCCATCATCCATAGCCCAAAGGGCCATGGGATAAATCCCCGGGCCTTGCGCTTCGGTTGGGGTCCAGGTAAACCGGCCGGTTTGCGGATCGACCGTGGCTCCTTCAGGCGCATCCATCAGGCGATAGGTGATGGTTTGGCCCTCATCGGGATCGGTGGCATGGGCGGTAAACGTCAAGAGCGTTCCTTCTTGCACCGTTTGATCGGGGATAGGATCCAAGACTGGCGCATGGTTGCCGGCCCCACCGGCGCTGTTTGGAGTCCCTGGGGTTGGGTTTTGAAACTCTGCAAACGGTGGCGGTGCTCCATCCGGATCCCGTCCTTCGCTGATATTGTCCTGTTGCGGTCCAAACTCCACCTGATCCACCAAGGTTCCATCCGGTGCATACAAGGCGATCGTTTCCCCATCCACATTGAGTTTGAAATTGACATGGAGCGAGCGGCCCGGTTGCGTCTGCTGCGGTTCATTATCGGCCCAGACCAATAGGTACCCGCCGGGCGGGATAATGAATCCGGCAGGAATTCGGAACCGGGTCGGGTCCTGGGGATTATCCGTCAAGGTGTAATCCGTCAGATCCACCGGGTCCGCCCCTGCGTTATAAAGTTCGAACCAATCCTCAAAATCTCCATCCGCTGGGTCTTGGACCGCATTTGCGTTTCCGGCCATCCATTCGTTGATAAAGACCTGGACCGGTTTGCTCTTGGGATTGTTAGGGGCCCCTGGAGTCGGATAATCAAAAGTGCGCCGTTTCTTCCCTTGGCCGTCTGGATAGGATCCGTAGGAACGATTGGGGCTCAAAAAGCGGAACCGAAGGAAATCGATGACCCCGACGCCGTTGGCTTGATCCCGACTGAGTAAGACCACTCCGCTGTTTTCGGTCAATCGGAAGGAAGTGTGCAATTCGCCTGGTTCGGATTCATCCGGTTCTCCATCCAGCCACACCACCAGATATCCTCCGGCCGGTAGAATCGTATTGGTGGGGAATGACCACTTCTTCAATTGGTCCGGATCATCGCTAAGATACAATCCGCCCAAGTCCACCGCATCCTGGCCTGTATTGAGAATCTCTATCCAAGGATCCGGATCCCCGGCGCGATCTCGAAGTCCAACCGTATGGCTGACTTGAACCTCATTGAGCCACAGCGTAGGAAACGGGGCTAGATTCGTAGCCACACTATTCGGCTGGCCGGGAGTAACCCGATTCGTCTGATTCGTTGGAGCTACGGTCCAATTGCCCGGCCTCCAATTATCCTGAGCCGGATCCACAAGCTGGAGCGAAGATCCCCATCCATCGGCCTCCGGCGGCCAAGGCGGATCATCATCATATCGCACCTCGTCCACGACGATCCATTCCTCGGCGTTTTCACCGGGTCGAAGCAGAGTAAGGGTCTCTCCGCCATTATCCAGTCGTCCGGGGAATTCGCCGACCACAGGCAATCCCTCACCATATTGGGCTAGGAAGCGCTGCAAATTCCCGACAACCAAAAGATAAGCGTTCGGTCTTAAAAGCGTTCCGGGGGGAAATTCATAGCCCACTCCCTTTAACCGCCAGCCGGAAAGATCAAAAGTCGTCGTACTGGATCGATTATAAATCTCCACAAACGCCGTCTCGTTAGTTAAAGGATGATAGTAAATTTCATGAATCACTACAAAATCCTCAGGTCGATCCAGCTCCCCTTGGTAAATTATATTAATTGAATCTTCCATTCCTTCGATTGGCCTTCCAAACCGATCCAACCCGGTAATGACAATGTGATTTGTGGATTGTTGTAAGGGGACCTGGATTCGGAATCGGGTCTTCCCAACCCAATCGACCGGATAAGGATGTCCATTGACCGCTAGATAAGCCACCACAAAGGGGGCTATGCCTTCCAAGGTTACGATGGGAGAATGAGTCGTAAAATCTTGTCCTCCATAGGTGAGAATCTGGAAGCTCTTTGCATCATTTGCTTGAATTTGGGAGAGGATATAATTGCGACGCTGGTCAATATAGGTTCGGATCGGGCCAGGATCTTGCAATCCGCTGATTCGATTCGCCAACAACGCACGGCGTCGGGCCCGAATTTGCGGCTCGTAACGTTCCGGCAACATCGGACCGTTGACCGCATCGATGAAAGTCCTCCATAAAGCCCGCTGGAAAGCCGGGGTATTAAACATCCGATTGACAACCGGATCTTGCCCTCCCCATAAAGCATCGGTAGGTCCATTTCCTAACCCTAAGACAAAATCAATATCCCATGGCATCATCACCCAAGGATACCCTTCCCGATGGTAAACAAACATATTCTGCCCTACACGGAACGCCCAGGAATCCCAATTGCCCGTCACCCGATGCCAGGCAAAGATCCGCATCCACTCTTCCATATCCACCGTCTGAAAGAGTCCTTGGACATAATCCTTATGGGCATTGGCGTGGCGGACTAGATCGAAGATCGGTTCGAACCAATTGGCATTCCGATCTTTGGGTCGGATCTGCCAATTCCAGCGGTACCGTGCCATTTTATATTTTCCGCCGGTGGTCTTAAATTCCTGAAGCGTGGCACCGGTCGCTTTGAAATGGCGGTTATCGTCTTGGAACTCAAACCAGACCGCTACTTTATATAGATCTCCTTCTGGCCCCTGCGGGAACCAGTGCTCGGCATAGTAACGGTTCGGTTGTTGGAGATCCTCGGCTACATTCCGAAATTGGGAACCATTGATATAAACTCGAATATATCGCGAATGAAGGAATGGAATCCCTAACTCTGAAGCCATCCAGTTGGCTAACTGACCGCGCATTGCCGTTGGTTCGCTGTTCGCATTCCCCGTAGAGGCAAAGACACGATCGTCCACTCCCAAAAGCAAATCATCCCGCGGTACGGTAACGGCAAAATCCCCTCGACCGCCATGATACGGGCTGGCTTTGTTGCGGTACTTCGCATTGTAAATCACCCGGCAGTCTCGATAGACAAGGGTCATATCCCGCCACGTATTATCCAAGCCGTTGGCACTACTTAGGGCATGTTGGGTGGCTCGCATGCTCCAGATATGATAGTGCGGAAAGTCTCCCGGCGGGATCGGATCGCCCCATCGAATCAGACATTCCTCTTCCGGATATTTTTCGGGAAAAACCGTCTGCGCCGAGGGAGTGGCTCCATCTACGGCCTGGATGCGAAAGGCGACCAGTGTCCCAATCGATTGCCCTGGAATCGTGGCGGTATAGACCCCGTCCCCGGCTCGTTCATCGCCCTGTTGCCCGTCGTCATGCATCCGAACCTGGAAAGATTTCGTATTAGGATCAATCCGATAGAGAAGCCATACGTTGGCCACCCCATCCGGATCATCTACCCGCGCCATGACATGGACCGGTTGATTGGCCTGTGGCAAGATCGGTTCATGATGCACATTCCAAATCGCTGGGCCGGCATTTTTTACCCATCGACTATTCGGAAGCCCTGGCGTGCCAAGATTCTTGGGAATCTGCATCTGCCCGGCCAGCTCTAACCAATTCCCATGGAGCCGAAAGAGAATTTGAGGCCATCCCCGCAACCAACGGACCCGAGCCCGAATGGTGCCGATGTGGCCTGGAGCTAATCCGGAAAGCAAAGCGGTTCGGATGGAATTTGGACCGGTATCTCCATCCCCACCGGCCACAACATGGAGACATCGACTTCCGGAAAACGCCCCACCTTGTTGCACAAACGATCGGCTATGATTTCCGAAGAAACTCCAGCCGGTGGCTCCACTCTCAAAACCCGAATTCCGGACCAAATTTTGTCCTGGGGTTCGGAAAACCTCCACATCATCCACCAAACACTCTCCAGGACCTTGTAGGAGGAGGAACAATCGATCCGGTCCGAAATTACCGTTTCCGTTGTCCAACCGGCCGGTGACGGAAATTTCGGTCCAGGGGGCCTTTTGCGATTCGTCGCTGTCCGCCCAGTTGGAGGCCCGACGATTGTCACTATGCGGATCGATCAATTCCAAACTACTTCCTAATCCAGCCGACCATTGCCCCCACCGACCTCCACTGCGGTACGTCACCTCATCCACCAGGACGTAAATGGTATTCGTCCGCACGATCCCTTCTCGATTGGTCACTACCACCGTATCCGGCTGGGCAAGGGCGATCCGTTCTCCTTTGTCTGACAAGACTCCTTGATAGTTTCCGACCGTGTTGGTCTCATTGAGTTGAGGGTAATTCGCACGGAGCCGCTCTGCATTTTTCGCAACAACTAGAAATCCTTTCGCCGGGATGATCGTCCCTTCCGGAATGGTAAAATCAATCCCATCGATGAATCGCCATCCACTTACATCAATCGGATCCTGAGTCCGGTTATGTAACTCCACGTATTCGTCGTTCGAGTCCGCACTGATCGGATCATACATGATTTCATTAATCACCACCGGCGGCTCCCAGGGCCGGGCATTGGAAGCTCCGGGGGTTGGATGATCCAACGGTTGCCATTCATCTTGACCGTCCGGCCACCGACCAAAAGAGCGCCCATTCGCCTGCGCTTCAAATTGATAAGCATCAAGAACCCGCGAATGATCGGCCGCGATCAAAAAGATCGCTTCCCCCATGCTGCTCAACGCAAACCCCAGCTCGTTCTGGTCAAAGACCAAAAACCCACCCGGCGGAATCTTGGTTCCCTCTGGAATCACAAACCGGTTGGTAGAGGGATCATCGGTCAGAATACATCCCGAAAGATCAATCTCCTGTTTCCCCCGGTTAAAAAGCTCAATAAAATCGACCTGCGGATCATCGGTATGGGCCAAAAACTCATTGATCACAACCCCGTCCCATGGATTGACCCAATAGGGATCCGCTGCACCAGGGGAACCTCCAATTTGGGTACTCGGGGCCCATGCCTTTGGATCCGCTTCTCCATAAGAAGGGCGGGCCAAAATCAGAGAATGCCCGGCACCATCGGCTGCCGCCGGCCAAGGATCCCGATCCCGAAACGGGACCTCCAGCAGGATCGCCCCAAACCGGTTCCGAAGCCGAACCACCCCTCCATTGTTATTGAGTCGGCCTTCGTACGGCCCAACCACATTGGTAATGCCGTAGACCGCCTTGATATCCTCAGGAGACTTTGCCACCACTAAAAATCCACCGGCCGGAAGAACAGTCCCCTCCGGAAACACATAGTGAATATCCCCTGTCAGCTCCCAACCTCCAATCTCCTCAAAGATCGAGTCGGGATTTGCCAGCTCGATAAACTCCAGATCCCGTCCATCCGACCGATCCGGCGGATGATACATGATCTCCGAAATGACCACCCGCGTCATCCGAGATGAAGGGGCCAGGGGTTCCCGATCCTGAGGAAGATGATCCATTTCGATGGGATTTTGGGGTTCGCCGATCTCTCGGAAGGAAGCTGTGACTTGGATTGTATTATCACAGCTACTTACCATATGCCCCACATAGATCGTCGCAGGCATCGCAACCGTCACCGTCCCTAGACGGAACCAGTAGCGACCGTCATAACTCACGTACCCGGTAAATTGGTTTCCAACCCGACGAAGCCGCAGCCAGGTATTGGGGAAGGCAGCTGGGACGCGATTTCCATAGCTCGTATTTTGCCGGTCCACCGATCGACTCAGAGATTGGACTCCTATTGGTCCTGGCGAAGCAATCACCCCAACAAAGGTACTATCAATCCGCAACGATTTACGCGCCATCAATCCCGCCTGGGCATACGGATTGGTCAGATCCATCCCCTTGAGCCGGACTTTTATGTCGAAATCCCCTGTCAACTGGCGG
>CAZBKV010000068.1:8645-9803 GCA_964492575.1 uncultured Verrucomicrobiota bacterium
TAAAGTGAAAACTATCCGCCCGCGTCCCAATCCCGATCCCCGATCCGGTCTCATCAAATCCGTCTTCTATAAAATGAGAGGACCCTTTCTTTCCCACCGGCCCGATATCCACCGGTATGTAATCGACCGCAATAAATTCGATCTGGGTTCCCGGAAGAATCGGGTTGGGGGTCTCCGCCGTGTCCAGGATTCCTGTGATTGTAAGGGTATATTTCTGCGCGCTCTGAAGGGATTCCATGCTTAAAAGCAAAGTTCGGGCATCTTCCCCAAATCGAACCGCTGTTACTTGCCCCCCACCGCTTAGATGATAGTTCTGAGGGTTTAATCCTGTGACCGGATCGATCGGCTCAGAAAAAACCAATTCCAACTCCTTCACGCCGTGAGGAACCCACTTGACAATCTGAGGCGGCGTATGGTCCGGAGTGACGTGAAGAACCGCTTCCCGCGAGCTCACTACCCCTACGGCATTGGAAATCACACACCGGTACCGAGCCCCATTGGCCTTGAGCGGGACAAAGTCGATCCGATAGACCGCACTCGTAGCCCCAGGAATCTCCACCCGATTGCTTTGCCATTGAAAAAACGCTCCTGCCGGATCCTGAACCTCTACCCGAAACTCCACCGATTGATTCTCTTCCACTGTCGCGTCCTCGGGCTGTTGAGTAATCTGGGGAGGCAAAAGTGGGACAAATTTGTAGTAATCCACATCCCCGCTATCGGCCTGAAACCGCAAAGTCACGGTCCCTTGCAAATGAACTATCACCGGCCGCCCTTGGTCATCCTGCATCGGGACCAGGGCATTTTGCCCCCACTGTCCGGTTCCAGGCCCATCGAACTTTCCAAGTAATTCTAACTGCTGGACAGTCGAGTCCGCTCCCGAAACCACCCGATACATTGCCCCCTGCAACAAATGATCTCCTGTGCTCCCATGGGAAAGAGCCGCATAAACCCGGTAATACCCCTCTGGGAACGTCCGAGTGTAGTTAAACCATGTGCCTGGAGTGATCCACCCCAACCGATAATTGACCCTCACCTTCCAAGCCTCACGGTCGTAATCCGGATTTGCCAGCATCGGGACATTCGGCTGTTCCCCGGTCCGATAATTATCTGCTACCGACTGGGAATCGTTCCGATGATAATCGATATTGTGAACCGCCG
>CAZBKV010000069.1:0-1079 GCA_964492575.1 uncultured Verrucomicrobiota bacterium
GATCTGGGACGGTCCGAATATGCGGGCTGTGAACACACGAGCTGCGGATCGGTTCGTCAAGCGGATCTATCGCGAAGGCTGGACCCTGTAATTGATTGAGAGCTTCTCCATTCCCCCTGTCTATTGGGGAGAGGCGTTTGAAAACATCGAGCGGCAAGGAAAACTTGCCGCTTTTTTCTTCTCCTTTAGAGTAGGTTGCATGCGATTCTTACCGGTCGTTCACCGAGAATTATTGGCTCTTTCTCGGCGCCCTTCTACGTTTTGGATGCGTTCCATCGGAGGAGGGATGCTCGTTTTGCTTCTCTTCTTTCTCCTTCGCCTTGAAGATGTTTCTCCTACCGAGTTAGGACAACTTGTATTTAGCTTTATAACCAGTTTCCTATGCATAGGAGCCCTTCTTTACGGCATCCTTCATGGAGCGGATTGTATCAGCCGGGAACGACGGGAAGGGACACTCGGCCTCCTTTTTCTAACTCCCTTACAAAGTTATGATATCTTCTTTGGAAAGTTCGTTTCCCGAGCAGTCGATGGCCTTCAGTTCCTTTTAGTGGCCACTCCGATCCTTTCTCTCTGCCTTCTTTTTGGCGGCCTTTCCAGCAAAGCGCTTTTGTGGGAACCGGTCATCTTAATCAGCCTCCTTTTCTTTTCCTTTTCTATCAGCCTCCTTGTGTCCACACTAACTGAGTCATCGATCTGGGCCTTTATTTTTTCATTTCTCCTTGTCTCTTTCTTTGCAATTCTACCGCTTCTTATTGCTATCACTGTGGTCTTTTTCTTCACAGAAGACGATGCCCTACTTTTTCTCCTTATCAGCCTTAGCCCCTTGGGAGCCCATCTATGTCTTCTAAACGCGGAATTGTCTGCCTCTTCAGGGATCTTTCAGAATTATTTCTACCCTCTAGCCATCACGTGGGGCTACATTTCCATCAGCACCATTCTATCCCTCTCCCTTCTTCACCGTGCTTGGCGGAAGGCCCACGATTTTGAAAAGCGATCGATCTGGCACACCCTCTTGCAAGCCCTTCGAAGAAAAAACAGGCAGAAATTTCACGCTTCGGGTCCCAAAAATCTTCGCGTTT
>CAZBKV010000069.1:1089-5546 GCA_964492575.1 uncultured Verrucomicrobiota bacterium
AGCTGAATATTGTTCGAAAGATGTCGGCGTATCGATGCACAACCGAATCCCTCTTGTCTGGCTCCTTTTCCGCCATCCTTATCAACCTATTCAAAAGATGATTGGAATCCTGATTCTCCCTGCTCTCCTCTTTTTATGGTTTTTCATCATTTATCTCCACGGCATTCATCAAGACCCACTTCTATACCAAGACCTACTTTCAGAAGTAGCTTTGGTTCCATGCGCTGTTCTTGCCCATTTTGTGCTAAGATTGTCTTTTGTCATCACAGCGCTCCGTTATTGGGTTGTCTCTGCCCATCAGGGAACCTTACCCTTGCTTCTTACCAGCCCTTTAAAACCGAAAGACTGGCTTTTGGGGCAAATCGGCGGACTGAGTCTTTTATATCTTCCGGCCTCTCTGGCTGTGATCCTTCTCTTCGACTATCCTGTATGGGATTACAGCCCTGCCTCTCTTAGTTTCCTATTACTTCATACCCTAAGTCTTCCCTTAGACCTTGCGGCTATTGCGCTTCTGGCCTTATGGATCGGCCCCATCGCCAAAGGGATCATCCAAGGAATGGTCGCTATTTTATGGCGAATTTTTCTCCCCTGGATTTTCTATTTTCCCTATGTCCTCGGCCATCCGTATGACAACCCCTGGAAAATCATGCTTTATCTTAAAAGTGGAAACGCCCTCCTTTGGATTAGCCTTTCTTTATATCGAATTTTATACAATTTTCGGGCTTTTGTCTCTGAGCCTCACCCCAAACTTCTTTTCAAATTTTTCTAAATCATTCCCTCCCCAAAGCTTTTCTACATTCTGTATGGCCCTCTGGTTAGCGAACCCGATTCCTCACAGGAAGGATCTTTCCCGCAAAGAGGAAAAGTGGTTTTTTCTGTAGAGCTGGACCTGAGGCATAAAGGTTTGCCAAATTGGGGCTTGGCATGCGGTGGTGGGTCTTATTGGAACGAGAACTGACCGTAGCAGCGCGACGTCCTCGGTTATACGGGCTTCGGCTGGGGACGGCAGCGTTGGCTGCCCTCTTATGCGGCTGGAAGATCTTTACCCTACAACCCACCCCCGGTCGACCAGGCCTCGCCTTAGGATTGCCTCTTTTCCATGCTTTAGCAGATATCGCCCTTGTCTATGCCCTTCTCGCCGGGATCTTTGTCACATCGGATATCGTCAGTGAGGAACGCCGGAACGGGACCCTTTCCCTCCTAGCGATTACGGAAGTTCGGCTGTGGCATGTGATTTTCGCCAAAACCTTAGCCAGCATCCTTGCCGCTACGGTAGGACTGCTTGCGATCGTTCCTACCCTCGGTTTTCCCCTCCTTTTGGGCGGTGTAAGTCCAGGAGAAGTCCTCCGAACAGCAGGAGGAATATTGAATGCCCTTTGGTTCTCATTGAGTGCTGGGCTTTTCGCTTCGGCCTGCTCGCGTCAACAGAGTAAGGCGATTTTTGGTGCAGCGGCGTTGATCTTGGGAATCGCCGCGTTGCTCCCGGGGCTGACGGCGTTGGGGGTGGCAAGCTGGATCGAAACCCGAGCCGCGGGTTCTATCTTACAACGTATCGCCTGGTTTAGCCCTTCCTACATCACTCATTTAGCCTTTGATTCCGTTTTTTCCCGTCAACCGACCGCCTACTGGACCTGTCTGGGCGTGACGCATGGATTGGGATGGGTGTTTTGGATCGGCAGCTGGATTATGATCGCGCTCCATTGGAAAGAAGACCCCTCCCATCAGCGACCGCCTCCGCGTTGGCTGCTTCGGCTAGGATATACTCGTTGGTGGAAACGACGGTTCCTGCGACGTTTGGAACAAAATCCTATCTTTGCCGCTGCAGCCCGAGCTCGCTGGCCGGCTTATGTGTTTTGGGGTTTAGTTCTGCTTGTCGCCTTTAATGTCATCTGGCTGGCTTGGGCGATGCAAAGGCGTCCTATTGCCTATTATTATCATGAACGATTTGCTTATGCTTTGATTTTTCTGAATCGGGTATGGGTAGCGGTATTAGCGATCCGCTTCCTTTATGAGGCCAAACGAACCGGCGCCTCCGAATTGCTTGCAATTTCTCCGCTTCCGAAACGGACGATTCTTCGAGGGCATTTTCGAGCGATTTTGGCGTATCTTTTTTGGCCTGTTTTGGCGATTGCCGGATTACATGTGCTTTATGTGATCCTTCGGATCCAAGGAATACGGGGATCGCCTTTTCATCTTCCTTATTATTGGGAATATTATTCTGTTCAAGCAGCGGGGAGTTTAGTGAATTTTTTGACGGATGTTCTGGCAATCTGTCTTTTGGGGACGGCTCTTAGCCTCCGAATCCGTCATGCCACCGCTTCGATTCTTTTAACGGTAGGCACTGTATTTCTTCTTCCCCTTGCTTTGCGCCTCCTCTTTCCGCAAAGCATGTATCTCCTGTCTCCTTCCAAGCTCCAAAGTTGGGTCCAAACCTTACTCCCTATGCTTCGTGTAGATATGACTGTCTTTTATATTATCGCTCAGGTCCTTACATGGACCCTCAAAAATATTATTATATCTCTTGGAGCCATTTGGCTCTTGCGTCCTAGCATTCGCCTTCTTTGGGAAGCTTATTCCTTACGGGAAGAATAAAATTCCTTCTTTTCCCCGCAGCCCGATCTTTGAGCCCTGCATAAATGACTTTCCACCCGCTATGCGGATTGAATGATGATGTTTGCATATTGGATGGTATCTGCGGTTCGAATCAGGCCGACGGCTGAAGGGACCCGTTTTTTAAATTCTACATGGGGTTCAAAAATGACCGGGATTCCTTCCAACGCCTTTTCAAACTCTCGCTGCACTTCCACACTGTTGACTTCCTTAAACTCTTTAGCCATCCAGGCTTGACCTATGACAAAATTCGGACGAATCGCCCGAATCACGTCCAAAACTTTAGGAATGTCGTCCACAAGCGATAGATCCACCGTCTCAATCATCGGCCAAAACGGAAAACCCCGATCTGCAATGACGAGGGTGTTGGTATGTCGCACCCGCGCCAGCAAAGATAAAACATTCGGATTTAAAATCCCGCTTTTCAACATAGCAGTTCCATTATGCCGATCCCAAACACCAGACCAAGTCTTTCTTGATCGGTTTTAGCGATGAATGGGGACAAACAGAATGCATGCCGGGGAGGAAACACGGAGACGACGATCGGTCTTCCGGGGCAATCCGCTGACCGGATCGATCCGGAAAATGGTGATTTGATCGGATCGACGGTTGCCAACCCACAGCCACCGACCGTTGGGATCGAGGGCGAATTGACGCGGCCAACGTCCTCCACTTGAAACTGTATCAGCAAGAGTCAGACTCCCATCCAACAACACGGAAAAAACGGCGATGGAATCGTCTCCCCGGTTGGAGATATAAAGCCATTTTCCGCTTGGATGGACGGTGACTTCCGCGGCCGCGTTGGAACCTACAAAACCGGCAGAAAGAGTAGTCCATGTCCCCAGCCACTGGAGGGCAGGTTTTTGGGGATCGTAGAGGAAGGCAGTCACGGTATTGGCAAGTTCGTTGACCACGTATCCATGGCGGCCATCGGGATGAAAGGCGATATGACGCGGGCCGGAGCCAGGCGGCAGACGCAGGGTCAAACTCGGGATAGGAAGGAGTTTCCAGGTCGAGTTGGTATGCTGGATCGTATAGCCTTCCACACGATCTGTCCCCAGGTCTGCAACCAGGTAATATCGTCCGTCCGGGGTCGGAACCACGCAATGGGCATGTGGTCCTTTCTGGCGGGTAGGATGAAGGCTATGCCCCTGGTGCTGCACCACGTCGACCAAACCGGCAAGGCTGCCGTCTGGGTTCAACGCGATCAATCCGACCGAGCCGCTTCCGTAATTGGCCGTCAAAACCGCCGAGTCATCCGCAGCGACACAAAGATGGCATGGCCCTTTTCCACCGGAAGGAGCGGTGTTTAGGAACCGCAAAGTTCCGTTTGTCGGATTTATGGCATAGGCATAAACCTGCCCCTCGCCACGACCGCGCTTGGGATAGATCTCGCTTACCGCATACAAACGCGTGGCTTTTCGGTTGACGGCAAGAAAACTGGGATTTGGCAATTGCGCCACACAGCCTAGCCGCCGAATCCGGCCGGCCTGTAAATCCACGTGCCAAGCCTCAATCCCCTGATCGGGTTTTTGCGTATAAGTGCCGACATAAACCCAACCTTGAGCAACCGGATGTCGTCGCGCTGCCAGGATCCGCTGAATCCGGGAAGGACGTTGTCCTGGAAGAAACAGATCCGAGGGCTGTAACTTACATTCTCGAATCATCCGGAGACAGTACGCCAAATACCCCAAGTTTTGGGGACGATCGTTGTTGGTGCCGAACGTAAATTTCACTCCATGTGCCTTCGCCAGACGAATGAATGCAGGGCTGGGAATCCGGAATCGGTCATTGATCTCAATGGCTACACCGTGTTGCGCGGCAGCTTCAATCACTCGAAGCATTCG
>CAZBKV010000069.1:5556-9776 GCA_964492575.1 uncultured Verrucomicrobiota bacterium
GCATCCGCTCTTGGGTCCATAATTGATCATACTTTTCCGCCAGACACCGCGGTAAATAAGTGGCGTTGACATAAATGTCGATCGGCTCATGAGAAAGAATCTGGACGATTTGATCCACATACCAATCCATAAAGGCCTGCGGATCTTCGATCTGGACCTCTCGATCGATCCACAGATGAATCCGTTTGCCGTGCGGATCGATCAAGGTCATCGCATCGGTGAAGACATAATCAAACTGGGCTACGGCATGTGGGGAAAACAGATTGGTCCATTCCCGTCCTTCGGCTTGCATCGCTAGGAAGACCGGCAATCCACGGAATGACTGTAGCCAGCGATGGATGCCGACGTCATTGGTGATGCTGAAGTCGCGGCCAGCATTGATTGCTACTCCATAGCCGATGCCGGTTTGATAGAATCGCTGGAGGATTTCGTCCATGGTCAGCCCTCCTTTGAGATGGGCATGAAGATCCAGGACCGGAAACCCTTGCTGATACAGAGCCAAGAGCTGACGGTAGACGGCCGGAGGCATCGGCAAGGGAGGCGGCGTGATTCGAGGTTGAGGTGGAAGCGGACGGATCCAAATCTGCCGAAACCGAACGGGGCTGTCTGAAGAAGCACATTCAATCACAAGAGCCCCTTCCCCGAGTCGAGGGAATCCTGGAGGGAAAAGCGAAGGGTCGGTAGGTTCTACGTAATCTACGGTGGGAATTCCGTCTACTTTGACGACAACATGATTTCCCCGAACCGAGATTTCTAACGGGAACCAAACTTCGTCCCGGACAATCGT
Source organism: uncultured Verrucomicrobiota bacterium (assembly GCA_964492575.1). Lineage (GTDB taxonomy): Bacteria > Verrucomicrobiota > Verrucomicrobiia > Limisphaerales > CAZBKV01 > CAZBKV01. The sequence continues at coordinate 6,344 of CAZBKV010000069.1, forward strand.
TTGATAGAGATTTCGAATTCCGCACAGACTTCCGGTTTTGACGGCTGCCAGCCCCCGCTGTTTGAAACTGCTATTATTGAGCTGAACCTTCAGCCCTTGAACCTTCGTCCCCCCATCCTGAACGTGAGCATGGAAATAGATCGCCGCCTGCGCATGGGGAGCAAGCTTGGCTTCCAGGTAAAGATCGAAGTCCCGAAATCGTCCATGAGCGATTGGGCCGGTGTAGATCAAATAGGCATGGGGTCCCTGGGCCACCAAGGCCCCTTTTTCCACCCGAAACGACCGGCTCGGCCCTAAAACACGCCAACCTTTTAAATTCCGCCCATTAAACAACAATCGCCACGATCCTTGGGAGAAGGATGGGGAAGTTGCCGCCCAAACCTCGGTACTGCAAAAAAAGATTGCGATCCAAATCCACCAGCTCACTCGTTTCATCAATCGGCAAGGCTAGAAGAGTCAAAGGAGAAGTCAATGGGATTCCGCTTTTACCTCGGCGTTTCGAGGGGCGTTTCAGCGTAGACAATCCGATCTGTTCGCTATACCCTTGGGGGCAAGTATGAAAAAGAAAAACCAAATCCCTAAGATGGATCGCCGGAACTTCTTGCGATGTGGAGTAGTGGGTTCGGTGATCTGGAGCGTGACGGAAGCCACAGTCCCGGCCCAGGCCGAATCGACTTCAGGTCCCAAGAACCACCTCCCTCCCGGCAAACCGGTCATTTACACGGCCGTCAAGTGGTCCATGATCCGGGAAAAACTTTCCATCGAGGATAAATTCCGGCTCCTCAAAGATCTCGGGTTTGATGGAGTGCATATTGACGATCCATTCCATGTAGATCCTCGAGAGGCCGTCCGGGCAGCGGAGAAGACTGGGATCATGATTCATGGTGTGGTGGATCCAACCCACTGGAGATATCGGCTTTCCGATCCAAATCCGGCGATTCGAGAACGAGCACTGCATGATCTGCTTCGCTGCATCGAGCTTTCTCATGCCTATGGCGGCAATGGAGTCTTGTTGGTCCCGGGGCATGGGAAGGACGGCCCGGAGGAAGTCGTGGCCCAACGAGCACTGGAACAGATTGAAAAAGCCCTGCCTTTGGCTGCCAAATTAGGAGTCCGAATCTTGATTGAAAACGTTTGGAACCATTTCCTCTACGATCATAACGGTCCGGCGAACCAGTCAGCCCGTCGGTTAGTAGAATTCATAGACCGAGCGAACAGTCCATGGGTAGGTTCCTTCTTTGACATTGGGAATCACCGGAAGTACGGCGTTCCTTCTCAATGGATTCGTGAATTAGGTTTGCGGATTGTGAAATTGGACGTAAAAGATTACGATACACGAACCCAAAAATGGGCAGAGATCGGAGAAGGAACCGTGGACTGGGAGAATGTCCGCATAGAATTAGCCAAACTGAATTTCCACGGCTGGGCGACCGCAGAGGTAGGTGGCGGAGATCGAAAGCGCTTAGCTAAGATTCGAGAACAGATGCGAAAAGTCTTGGGATAATCTTTCCAGTGGCTTTTTGATTTGCCTATTCCTTCTCCAACGTCTAAAAAAAGAGGTGTGAAACACCGGGAAACGATGCAAAGGAAACGACGGGTTAGCCGGCGCCGGTTTTTAACAGAGGTTACAGCCGGCGCCTTTCTTTCTGGAGTTGCTTCCGAATCGTTAGCTCAACCTTCAAAGGAAAAAGAACGTTCCTCCGCTCCCTCGAAAGAAGGGATGCCCATGGGGCGGATTGGGAATCAGCAGTTCAGCCGATTAATGCTCGGCGGGAATTTGATCTCGGGCTATGCGCATGCGCGGGGTCTGCGATATGTTCGGGATTTAATGCTCCGTTACAATACCGAAGCAAAGATCCTAGAAACCTTAGAGATCGCTGAGTCTCACGGAATCAATGCGATTAATCTGGCGATTTGGGACGATATCTCTTTCCTCCAAAAGCATTGGAAAAACGGAGGAAAGATGAAACTGATTGCTCAAGCCCTTCCAGGTCCCAAGGGCGAGTTGGATCAATTCAAAAAGGCTGTGGATATGGGAGCGGTAGCCGTCCATATCCAAGGCCATGGAGCAGAAAAATTATGGGAGAAGGGCCAGATCGATCTGATCGCTAAGGTTATTGACTACCTCAAATCCCAAAAGGTGATTGCTGGGGTCGCTTCTCATGCGCTGGAAGTAATTGTGGCCTGTGAAGAAGCCGGTTTAGCCCCGGACTTCTATCAAAAGACTCTTCATCCGACTGACTACTGCTTGGGTCCCCAGCCTGGTGAAACCGGTTATTTTGGGAAATGCGATAACTGGTGGTGCAACAATCCGGAGGAGGTAGTGGAGTTCATGCACACAGTCAAGAAACCCTGGATTGCCTTTAAGGTTATGGCTGCAGGGGCGATTCATCCACGACGTGCCTTTTCCTATGCCTTCAATTCCGGGGCTGATTTCATTCTAGCCGGAATGTTTGATTGGCAGATTGCGGAGGATGTAAAATACTTGAAAGAAGCCCTTCAACATTTACAACGACTTCGGCCATGGTACAGCTAACTTTCAACTCACAACAAAGAAAACAGACTATGAAACGTTGCTTCACTCTCTTCCTGGCGGTAACGTTAGGAGCAGGAATCGGAATCGCGCAACCCAAAGATTACGCCGCACTTACTCCCAGGCCGGTTATAAAGGTCATGACGTTCAACATTCGCTACGGCCTGGCCAACGACGGTACCAATAGCTGGCCTTACCGAGCCCATCTTGTGGTCGAGGCCGTACGCACCTTCGACCCAGACTTGCTTGGTATGCAAGAGGTCCTCCTCTTCCAAGCCGATTGGCTTCGAAAACAACTTCCTGAATACGCCTTCCACGGAGTAGGACGCGAAGATGGGAAAACCCGTGGAGAGATGGTGCCCATCTTCTACAAGACCAACCGCTTCAGCCTCCTTCAGTCCGGTCATTTCTGGCTCAGCGAAACCCCAAACGTTCCCGGTAGCCGCAGCTGGGATTCCAGCCTCCCTCGAATGGTCTCATGGGTTGTCTTGCGGGACCTTCAAACCGGAACCCGATTTCTTTATATGAATACTCACTTCGATCACCGCGGCCGAGTTGCTCGAGCCGCTTCCGCACGACTCATCCGCCAATGGGTCCAAACCCATGCCGCTGACCTGCCTGTGCTCCTTACCGGAGACTTCAATAGCACCGAAAATAGCGAACCTTACCAAATCCTTGTCCAGGGACGCGGGCTTCCCCAAAAAGCCATTCCCTGGATCGATGCTTATCGAGTCATCCATCCTACCCCCACCGAATGGGAAGCCACCGCGCATGGCTGGAGGGGAACCCGAAAAGGAAGACGGATCGATTGGATTATTCATTCCCCGGATTTTGTCCCTCTAGAGGCGGTAATCATCCACTATCAAGACTCAGGGCATTATCCTTCGGATCATTATCCTG
>CAZBKV010000070.1:0-7529 GCA_964492575.1 uncultured Verrucomicrobiota bacterium
AAACGTTACCTTACCTTTCTCCCATCCCATTGCTTCGCTCAAACTTTGGGATCTGGTGGAGAAATCCTTGTTTGTTATAACTTCTCTCCGATGTCAATTATCCCTCGCCCCAAGAGCCACCTCATGCTATGATAAAAACGAAAAAAATCCCAAACAAGAGGAGAGAAGCTATGACAGAACCCGATCAGAACCAACAAATCCCCACCACCGTTCCCCAACCAGAGCCGGTGACCCCTGGAATCACCAAAGGAATGGTTCGGGAACGTGCGTTTCAGCTTTTTCGGGACCGGTTGCCGCACAAGCCGTTAACGCTTGAAGATTGGGTCCTAGCCGAGAAAGACCTTGTCGAAAAACTTCAGCAGCAAGAAGCCGAGGAAAAATAAGCCCTAGAGATCGGCCGAACGCGTGGGAGTGCCCTATCGAGAGCGAAGAACCCTTGCAGAAGGGAGGATCGCTGGGAGCGAACAGGACGCCTTTCAAGGCATCCGAGCGCGCTAAAGCTGGGATTGGCATTTGGTCTAAGGGATCCGGGTAGGAGTCGGGAAAAGAGGCGAATCGTCTTGAGGGAAGAGGAGCCGGCACCAAGCGGCCCCAGGACGGTAAGAAACAAGAGAACCGAATGGCAGAGGGTATACCTCGCTGGAAGTTCATGGCTAGAAGCCCTGGGGGTTTTGTTGTTCTTCGTGCAGGATGGCGGCACAAAGCGCGTCCTATTACCCATCTGGGCACGACCCTGGAAAGCCGGATGCGAGAGATCCGCACGTCCGGTTTGATATGTCGGACAGAGGCCCCGGAACCATTGGAACCTCCTCCGACCCTACCTACCCCTGGGCATTCGAACGGGAATTGAAAGGTAGTAATGCGCTGGTTTTTCCAATAGTGGCGTTGGTGGTAATGGCGAGGTCGTATCTCGCCGTAGTATACGGAGGTCGCCCTGTTCACTCGTGCCAAAAAGTAACACCTACCTGCAGATCGTGGAAAACCGCTGGGGCCAAGGTGGCGGCTAAGTCCCGATACGATGGCAAGTGGATGTTGCAGACGGAGCTGGAGGGACTGCCGGCCGGCTAAGCGCGTGGCCACCTCCTCCCACTGAAGCTATCCCATGGTGCCAAAGCCGGCGTGTGCTCTCCTGACTCCCTTGAAATACAACGACCTCTGAAAACGTGGTGTAGAAGGTGGGCTTGATTCAGAGCCACTCTTTTCAGAACTACCCTTGCTTGTTGGAGTCGATTGGTTCTAGGGTGGAGGTATGAAGGAGAAAGCGTTGTTCTCGCGGATAGATCGTCGAAGGTTCTTGGCACATGTGGGAATGGGGCTTGCAGCGGGGATTGGTGCAGGACTAGGCAGTATGTCCTCGGCGCAAGCGGTCGAGCCGATCCATCGTCCTGGGAAACCTCGGCTTCGGCTCAGCATGGCTGCCTATTCGTTCCGGGATTATTTCAAGCCCAATGCGAAGCCGAAGATGGATCTGCATCGGTTCATTGATTACTGTGCTGATCACGGTTGTGATGGGACAGAACTGACGAGCTATTACTTCCCCAAAAACCTCACACGGGATTATTTGATTGAGATCAAGCGGCACGCCTTTCTCCGCGGATTGGATATCAGCGGGACGGCCGTTGGCAACAACTTTGCTCTACCGGACGGGCCGGCCTATCGGTCTCAGATTGCTTTGGTTAAGCAGTGGATCGACTACGCTGCAGTGTTTGGGGCTCCGCATATTCGAGTCTTTGCCGGACGGGCCAAGGGAATCGACAAGAAAGAAGCGAAAAAGCAGTGCATTCGGGCGCTCGAAGAATGTGGAGATTATGCTGCGAAATATGGAATTTGGCTGGGTTTGGAGAACCATGGTGGGATTGTCGCGGATGTGAACGATTTGCTGGACATTATCCGGTCTGTTCAGAGTCGCTGGGTTGGAGTGAATCTGGATACCGGCAACTTCTGGGGTACGGACAATCCATATCACGATATGGAACGGCTGGCTCCCTATGCGGTCAACGTGCAATATAAGGTGAAGATTCGGTGGCCGGGACGCGGCAAAGTGCCTTCCGATCCGAAACGGATCAAGGCCATTCTGGAAAATGCCGGCTATCAGGGATACGTCGCTTTGGAATACGAAGAGAACGATCCGTGGGGTGAGATCCCCCACTGGTTAGCCAGGCTGCGGGAAGTTTTCGAAGGGGGTTGAAACAGGGCTTTCTTTGCTGCCTTGTGGCCGGGATAGGTAGAAAACCTATCCTGGTATTTTTATTTCTTCGGATCGGGACTCGCTATCACCCAACAAACCAGGAACCGGGCGTTTCCAAGCTTTTGTCTGCCTTTCAGAGTCCCCAAAATGAGCTCATGGATTGGATTCGAGAATTACTCTGGTATCAGGGCCATTTCTTGGGCATTGAATGGACGGCGTGGAAGATCGTCGGCTGGGCCGGGAACGCCACGTTCTTTTCCCGCTTTCTCGTTCAATGGTATGCGACGGAAAAACAGAAGCAGGTCGTTGTGCCTGCTCTGTTTTGGTGGCTGAGTCTTCTAGGGGCGATGTTGCTTTTCTCGTATGCGTTGTTCTACCGGCACGATTCGGTCTTTATTTTTGCTTACGCCTTTACCTGGATTCCGTACTGTCGGAATCTTATCATCCACTATCGCAACCGGAGTGAGCAGAGACGGTGTCCTCAGTGTGGCGTTCTTTCGCCCCCACGCGCCCGGTTCTGTCCGCAATGCGGAGCGGCGCTAAAAAAGCGGCAAAGAGCTAGGTAATGGAAATCAGTACGTCTTTGGTCGATTCCGATTTTCGAAAAGGGTTTTGGGCTTACGGAGAGCTCTTAGTTCTTAGTATTGAAAGGTGAACGATTCGACATTGCCTCTGCAAAGTGAGGATATTTCGCTAAGATCTTGGCAAACTGAGGATCTTTCCGGGCATATGCATTCAGATCCCGAATAAATTGAATCATCAAAGGAGCTGCGTTGGTTCGATAATCTTCTACAGCTTGCCGCATCTGTTTGGTCATCTGAACAGTCCGCTGAAGTTCCAAACGGAGTTGTTTGGCTTGAAGATACCAAAGGACGTTTAAGGAAAGAAAAGAGAGAAGGACCGCTACCAATACAAGGACTAAATTCCCGTTGACCTGTCGCAGTTCTTCCCGAATTTCCTCCAGGTCCCACCGGCTCGGTTGGGGCGAAGAGGAGGAAACAGATGGTTCGGAAGATTGTCCTGTGTTTCTTTCGCTCATAAGCCAACGCTCCTTTTTTGTTGCAAGCCTTATCTCCGTCTATTGCTGTGGGGGATTTGGCTGTCGGGGGATCAATAAATGAAGACGCTGGAGTAACGGAACATGCTTGGAAAGAATCGATCGAAGTTCTGAATTCGGATGCTCGGTTGCATACCGTAGGGCGTCGATTCCAAGCCGTTGCATAATCATCACGTTCCGATTCACTTTGGACAGATCCTGTTGGACTTGTGCGGTGACCTTGGCAATCCGTTGAGCTTGATGGAGAAGGCTAAAGTAGTTGTAGATAAAAAAGATGTTGAAAACGATCGCCACCGCGATCAGTCCTACAAAGAGACCTGCAATTCGATTCTGTTGATGAACACCCATTGAATTTATTTTCACCGAAACAAGAGGCACAGATCCAGATTTTTCTGAGATTCTCTGTCGTTGACGATAGAAATTGGATTGTCCCCCCTCCTCTTTTCCATAAACTACCCACACTATGGGACAACAAAGGATTCAGGTCGCGATCGTCGGCGCCTCCGGCTACTCCGGAGAAGAATTAGTCCGTCTCCTCCTCAACCACCCTTATGTCGTCCTTACCCGGATTACCTCCCGACAATATGCAGGGAGGAAATTGGCCGAAGTCTTTCCCCGATTTGCCCAAATCCCCGCGGCCCAAACGTTACAGTTTACCGAACCGGACATCCAGGCTCTGAAAGCCGAAGCGGAGGTGATCTTTCTTGCCCTTCCCCATGGGGTTGCCGCCACGTTTGCTGTTCCGTTGATTGAGGCAGGGAAACGAGTGATCGACCTGAGTGCGGACTTCCGGCTTCGCGATCCAAAACGATATCGCAAGTTTTACAAACAAGATCATCCTGCTCCTGCCCTCCTCTCCCAAGCGGTCTATGGCCTGCCGGAGATCTATGCCGAGGCAATCCACTCAGCCCAACTGGTCGCCTCTCCCGGCTGTTATCCAACCGGAATCTTATTGCCCCTGATCCCATTGGTTCGAGAAAAGGTGATTTCTCCGGAAGGAATCGTCATTAACTCCCTCAGCGGGGTTAGTGGGGCAGGCCGAAAAGCCGATCTTCAGTATGCCTTTGTCGAATGCCACGAAAGCCTTCGTCCTTATGCCGTCCCGGTCCATCGGCATCTTTCGGAAATCGAGCAGGAACTAGAACTGGCTGCTGGTCAACCTATTCGTGTCCGGTTTACCCCTCACCTGGTTCCGGTCAATCGGGGAATCCTAACGACGATAACTTGTCGACCAGGCCCGGCCCTAACCTCCTTCCGACATGACGCTACGGCCATCGAGACTCATATTGGCAACGTTTACCGACAGATCTACCGCTCAGCCCCTTTCATTCACCTCCTCGGTTCGGAAGCGTTGCCCAACACAAAACACGTGGTCGGGACTAACGTCCTCCAGATTGCCTGGCGATGGGATCCTCGCACGGAACACCTGATCGTTATGAGCGCCGAGGATAACCTTCTCAAAGGTGCAAGCGGCCAGGCCGTGCAATCATTTAATCTGATGTTCGGCTTTCCCGAAGAGACCGGGCTGCGTTAGCGTTCGTCTCCCCCTCGCTTGCCTCAACCCAATAAAAAATGGTGCGCGCTGCAGGACTTGAACCTACGACCCCTTCCGTGTGAAGGAAGTGCTCTACCACTGAGCTAAGCGCGCACCCTTCAAAGTCAATAACATAAAAGAACGCTCCTGATTTGCAAGAGGAAAGTGTGCCCAAGGAGGTTTGTCCTCCGTGGTTCAGGAAAGCCTTGGGACAGAAAGACCTTTGATTCGACTTTCCCTTTTGCTTCAAGACCGAAAGCCAGCTATCCTCCACGAACAAACGTTGGAAGACAAAACTCGTGCCTATGGGACTACAGATCTACAATACACGAACCAAACGGGTAGAACCCTTTGTACCCTTTGAGCCAGAGACCCATCGGGTCGGAATGTATTGTTGCGGCCCGACCGTCTATGACTACGGCCATATTGGCAACTTCCGGACGTTTGTCTTTGCCGACCTGGTGCGCCGCTACCTCGAGTTCCGAGGCTATAAGGTCTGTCATGTCATGAACATCACCGATGTAGAAGATAAGATCATCCGACGCGTCCGGGAGACCGGCCTTTCCCTTCGCGAGTACACCGGCAAATACGAACAAGCCTTTTGGGAAGACGCCGCCCAGCTCAACATCCTAGAACCCCATCACAAACCCCGCGCCACCGAACATATTCAGGAAATCATCGACCTGATTCGCCGGCTGGAAGAACGGGGCTTTGCTTACAAGGCAGCGGATGGATCGGTCTACTTCAGCATCGAGCGCTATCAACAGGCCGGCTATCGCTATGGCCAACTGGCCAATATCAAACCCGACCAACTCCTCGCCGGCGTCCGCATCCGGACCGATGAATATGCCAAAGACTCGGTTGCCGATTTCGCCCTTTGGAAGGCTTACGATCCAGAAGACGGTGAGATCTGGTGGGATAGCCCCTGGGGGCGCGGCCGACCCGGCTGGCATATCGAATGCAGTGCCATGAGCATGAAATATCTCGGCCCCAGCTTTGAACTGCACCTGGGCGGGGAAGACCTGATCTTCCCGCATCACGAAGACGAGATTGCGCAAAGCGAAGGTGCCGGCCTGCAACCTCCCGGCCGTCCCTTTGTGAAGTACTGGATGCATGCCGCCTACCTCCAGGTGGAAGGCAAGAAGATGAGTAAGTCTCTGGGCAACTTTTATACCTTACGGGACCTTCTGGCTAAGGGGTATTCCGGCCGACAAATTCGCTACCTTCTTCTGAGCGCCCACTACCGGGATCCTCTGAACTTCACCTTCGCCGGCCTACAGGCCGCCGGCAGTGCGTTGGAACGGATTGATGAATGCTTGAACCGACTCCAAGAGACGGCCGGGGAGCATGCGAATCGAGTGGATGAACCGGACCCAAAACTCATCGAGGACTTTACCGAGGCAATGGACGACGATCTAAACGTCTCGGCCGGCTGGGCTGTGGTGTTTGAGTGGATTCGGGAACAGAATCGGAAAATGGATCAAGGACAGATGGATCCTACCGCGGCGGCCCGAGCCCTTCGAGCCTGGGAACAAATCGATCGGGTCTGGGGAATCGGTCGAAAACCCGAAATCCAACCGCCACCGGAAATCTTGGCCCTTGTGGAAGAACGGCAACAGGCTCGCAAGGCCCGTGACTTCGCCCGAGCCGATGCGATCCGGGATGAAATTCTTCGTCGCGGCTGGAAAGTGGAAGATACCCCCAAAGGCCCGCGCCTAAAACCCATTCAAACCTAAGGCTTAATCCCAACTAAAGCATAAAGGGCGGTTTGTCCCCAAACCGCCGTCATGAAATTTCATTTTTCCCTTTTCCCCGGCGCGCTGAGGACAGCGCATCCTACCGCAAATCGGGTTCCTCGGCACGTTGGGGACAGCGCGCCTTACCTATGAATCTATCGAACCCCATTGGAAAGGCTTGTCCTCAAGCCGCCGCATGAATTCCTTTGCCTTAAAAGACCCGCTGTTCTTACAAACTAATGGAAACTAATGGCCAGTGAAGCTTTTCATCCTCCTCTTACCCCGGCCCAACTGGGGTTCCGAATGCCGGCGGAATGGGAACCACATCGGGCGACCTGGTTGAGCTGGCCTCGACCGGGAAGTTCCAGCTTTGGAGGGCGAGAAGAACGGGTAGAACCGATTCTGGCCCGATTGATCGCGTTGCTTCTGCCTTCGGAGGAAGTCCACATCTGTGTCTGGAACCCGGAACAGGAATTTCGAATCCGATCCCTCCTACGGGCTGAGTCTATCGATCCGGAGCGGGTGCAAGACCGACTCTTTTTTCATCCTTTCCCGGCCTATGAACCATGGATTCGCGACCATGGCCCGATCTTTGTGGTTCGGGAACAAGACGGCCATCGGCAGACCGCCGTAGTGGATTGGGATTACAACGCATGGGGCGGGAAATATCCGCCTTGGGATTGGGACAACCAAGTTCCCCAACGCGTGGCCAGCTACCGAAAGATCCCTCGATTCGTTCCGGGAATGGTGTTGGAAGGAGGATCGATCGACGTCAACGGCCGAGGCACATTGTTGACCACCGAATCCTGCCTTCTCCATCCGAACCGCAACCCAGATCTTTCCCGCGAGGCCATTGAAGCCCGGCTCCGGGATTTCCTTGGAGTCCGGCAAATCCTCTGGCTGGGCCAAGGCATCGTCGGGGATGACACCGATGGTCATGTGGATGACCTGACCCGGTTTGTGGCCTCGGACACGGTAGTGACGGCCGTAGAGGAAGATCCGTCCGATCCCAAC
>CAZBKV010000070.1:7539-9711 GCA_964492575.1 uncultured Verrucomicrobiota bacterium
GGAAAACCTCCAGTGCCTCCGATCGTTCCGTCTCCTCGATGGCCGTCCTCTGCGTGTCCTTCCTCTTCCAATGCCTCGGCCGGTTTTTCTAGAAGGACTTCGCATGCCGGCCTCTTACGCCAACTTTTACATCGCTAATAAGGTGGTGATCCTCCCAGCCTACGGGCAACCGACGGACCAAACCGCCCGCGAAGTTCTGCAACGCTGTTTCCCCAACCGAAGAGTGGTTCTCCTCGATTCCCGCGAGATTATCTGGGGATTAGGATCTTTCCACTGTTTGACGCAACAGGAACCGTCGTAAAAGAATCCATCTATGCGTGCGTTTGTTGCGATCAAACTACCGGACACGCTGCTCCAGGAGCTGGGTCGATTCCAAGACCGGCTGGCCCGACGGGTAGCCGGCCAAGCTGTTCGATGGGTTCGACCGGAGCAGATGCATCTGACGCTTCGATTTTTAGGAGAAGTCGCTGAGGATAAGATCGACGAAATGCGGGGGTTTCTCCAACAGATCGGGAAACGACATCGCCCGATCCGGCTCCAGACCGGCAGCTTAGGCGGTTTCCCGTCGTTGCAAAGTCCACGGGTCGTCTTCCTTGCCCTTCGAGGCGAGTTGAATCTTCTTCAGGCCCTGGCTCAGGACGTGGATCGAGAGTTAGGTCCTTACGGAGACCATCAGGAACAGCGCGATTTTCATCCGCATTTGACCCTCGGTCGGATCAGCCGGTCCTACCTTCGCCAAGCCCGGACGATCGGTCGAGCCCTACAAGGAGTGGAACCTCCGGAGCTGCCGGCCTGGACCGCAGAAAAGGTTTACCTCATCCGCAGCCAGCTTCGACCCGACGGCCCAGTTTATACCGACCTTTGCGCTGTGGAGCTAAGTTGCCAGGAAATAAGCCGATGACGATGCCGCCCACTAGAGCTTGTCCGAAAAAGAATATCATTCAATTGTTTCTATCCTGGCGCGTTGAGGACAACGTGCCCTACCACAACATGGCTCTCGGATGCCAAGGCAAGGTACAAGGGCGGTTTGTTCCCAAACCGCCGCATGAAATTTCATTTTCCCTTTTCCCCGACGCGCTGAGGACAGCGCGCCCTACCTTGCGATTCCCTTTCGAATGCCTAGGGGCAGGTAGGGCGGCTTGTCCTCAAGCCGCCGCAGGAAATCCTTCCTTGATCCCTCTGCCCGTTGCGGTCATGCCCTCGATCCGGTATTTTTCTCTCCTAGAAAGTCTTCCATTTAAACCGTCCAGCCGATTTTTCGGATGAGCTCTACGGAAGAATTGATCCCGAAAGCCTTGTTACAGCCGTGGCCCGGCCAGGGCCAGCCGATCCGGCATCTCTACGTCCACATCCCGTTCTGTGTTCGGAAATGTCCCTACTGTGGTTTCTATTCCGAAACCTATACTCCCGAAGCGGAAGGTCGTTTCGTGACAGCTCTCCTTCGCGAGCTGGAGTTCTGGGAGGAGCGACTAGCCAAACCGCTTCAAACTCTATACTTCGGAGGCGGAACCCCGACGTTGCTTCGGCCGGAAAGTTGGGAACGGATCTTGTCCACCTTCGCAGCCCATGGACTTTTGCCGGTGGAAGAATTTTCCGTCGAATGCAATCCCGCCACCCTGACGCCGGAGACCGGCGAGATTTTGGTGCGGCACGGACTTCAGCGGCTTTCGATCGGGGCTCAATCCTTTGACCCCCAAATCCTCCAAACCCTCGGGCGGATTCATGGGGTGGAGGAGATCTTCCAGACCGTATCCCTGGCTCAGGAGATTGGGGTTCCGGAGATCGGGCTCGACCTGATTTTCGCGGTCCCCGGCCAGAGCCTGGAACAGTGGGAGCAGACGCTGGAAACGGCCTTGTCCCTTCCGTGCGTTCATCTTTCCTGCTACGAATTGACGTACGAAGAAGACACCCCGTTTTTCCAGCGGCTCCAAGCCGACCAATTCCAGATCGACGAAGATCTGGCATGCACCATGTATGAGCGGACCCAGCAACAGACCGCCGCCCATGGATTCGAACAATACGAAATTTCCAATTGGGCACGACGTTTGGCAGAGCCAGCCCCGCCGCCTTCCTCCGGCCAAGTCACGGCACGACCCTGGCCGGCTTGCCGCCACAACATCGCCTACTGGAAAGGAAAACCGTACCTCGGCCTGGGACCGGCAGCGTCCAGTT
>CAZBKV010000071.1:0-4356 GCA_964492575.1 uncultured Verrucomicrobiota bacterium
CTACACAGACACCCCAAGCCCAGAGAGATCCCAGAAAAATCCCGGAAACCCTCGGAGCAAACGAAAGGGAGAGATCCCCAAACCAATCCCTTCCCACGACCTGGAAGAGCCATAGAAGAAATCTTCCATAAATCAGGCCTAACCCCGCTCCAACGACGACTCCAAAAAACCCCGCCGTCGCACCTTCCCGAATCCAAATCCTGAGCTGATCCCTCCGTAGGAAACCGAAGGTGTGAAAGAGATCTGTCTCCCAAGCCCGCTGCCGGATTTGCATTCGGAACAACGTTCCAACCAACAACAACCCACCAAGGAGAATCGGAAAATGCCCACCCAAGAAAAACCCCGTGTTCAAGAAAGAATTCTGAATTCCCCTCATCGCTTCCTCCCGCACTGGACGCAAAACAAACCCCAGACTCTGAGGATCCACAAGATGAACCAACCACTGATGCATCCGTTGTTGGAATGACCGAAGGATCGAGCGACGTGTCGAAAAGGTGATCGGCCGTTGGGGAAAAGTCGTAACCCGAAACCGAATAACCATGAGCCTTTCATCCCCCCAAATTCGTTGCCCGGTCTCCCAGGAAATCAGCCCCGCAGGAAAGGCGCACGAAGGCGGAACTGAATTTGTCAATCCAAAATGAGGCATAAGCTCTGAATCCCAACCCATTCTGTCCGGATCGACAATCCCAACTACACGGAAGACCAAATCCTGCTCCCGACCTGTCTCGGATCGAGTATGAACGGTCACAACGGCATTTGATGAAACCCCCAAAGCCCTAGCCGCCCATCGAGCCAGCACGACCTGATTCGAACGCAACCACCACGGTGCCAACGGCGGTTGGGCCGCGATTAGGATCGGATTTTGGAGGGTACGGTTTTTATACCGAATCTGCGGCACAAAATAACTTTGAATCCCGCAAACCTGCATTCCTCGAAACATGATACGAAAACGACGAATCTGAGGATCCATGCTCGAGGTAGAAGACACCAACCGACTCCAAAACGGATCCAAAAAACCTTGGTCGCTACGAAGTTCAATGACATTTTGTTCGGGGATAATTCGCCAAGACAATTGGGCATCCGAAAGATCCCATGCTCGGCGTAACACCATTCGAAGATCCTTTGCCGTATTTGGCCGAACCGAATATCGGATTCTATTAGTTTGTCCTTTTTGGCCCAGCGTTTCTGGAATTCGACCAATCAACAGAAGATTCACTCTCGAGCCTACACGAAGGATCTTTTGGAGAAGACCAAGATCGACAAAGACATTCCGTGGTGGGCTCTGGGAATGAAAAAGGCAGAACCGTCCCATTTCTCTGTCCGAGACAATCCCGCCAATCTGAACAGGTAGACTACAGTATAGCTCCTCTTCCTTCAGCCATGGCCAATCGGAAGGAACTGTAACCGGCCGTCGAATTCCCAGAATCACCCGATCCCCTGGCTTTACATGCAAGGCTCGAGCAAAGGCCTGGCTGACCAATACAAGATTCTGCTTCGGCAACCCGATCCGAGGCACCTCCAACGCTAGTTTCCAAAATTCCAAAGGTACTCCATAAACATGGATATCCCCCACCGCTTCTTGGGAATCAACCCTTCGCGCCACAGCCTTTCGATACAAGACCCCCGCCGCCGGAGCCGGGATCGGTGCCATCTGTCCTGGTGGATTTAACGCCGCTTGAATCCGCACAGCCAGCCGTTCCGTAAACAGCCGATCCCCACCCTCCAGGACTAATTGAACATGTCCCAATCGCAAATCGACCCGTCGCCGTAGCGTGGCCTGGATCGAATCTTTGGCTACAAAAATTCCTACCCATACCGCCGCAATCCACACCACAACACACCATGTCCCAAGCCAAAAACGGCGATAAAACCATACACTTCGCCATGCCCACCTCACCCGTCTCATGCCTCTCATCCGGCGTGTTGAAAAGAGTAATTAGAAGGGTAGGTCTGGGGCTGAATGCGAACCAATTCCCCTTGCCGAAGGCGATAAAGAGTCCGACACCGCCCCGCTACCTCGATAGAATCTGTCGCTAGAATCAACGCCGCCCGCATCTCTCTACAAAGTTCCAACAACTCCATCACCAGCCGGATCGCTAGCGACTCATCCACCCAAGCAGTCGGTTCATCCGCCAATACCAAAACCGGTTCATTCATCAAAGCCCGCACAAAGGCTACCCGTTGCTGATCCATCAAAGAAAGTTCCTGGGGCCAACGATGCCGATGATCCCATAGATCCATCCGCTTGAGTAGATGCTCCGCTCGAGCCGGGGCACTATCCCGAATCGCTTCATTCCGACAAACCAAAGTAGGGAGCAAAAGGTTTTCCCATACCGTATATTGAGGAAACAGCCGAGGTTGAGGAAAAACAAACCCGATTAACCGATTCCGAAGCACAGCTCGTTTCTTTTCCGAAAGCCCATCTAGCCTCTGTCCAAGAAGAAAAGGCTCTCCTTTAGAAGGTTGCTCTAACCCTGCGATCAGCCGTAATAAGGTTGTCTTTCCGGCCCCGGTCGGTCCAAGCAAAGCGACGGTCTCTTCTTCCTGGACCTCCAAATGGATCCAGCGCAATAAAGGCCGATCCCCTTTTGTGGGACCTCGAAAACTCTTTCCCACACCGCGGAGGACCAGCAACTTTCCTGACGTCGCCATACCTCCAACATAGCTTTTTCCTTCCCCGCTTGCCGAGCGGAATCCCATCCACCCCAGACCTTTCCGGAAAAGGTCTGTCCATGGCTAGGGAAGAATCCGTTCTTTTCTGATTTGATACCAACGATTCCGAAACCAAAGATGGTTGTCTCCAAAGCCGTGATAGACCCGCACCTGAGCGGAGGTATCCAGTGGCTTGCCGTCCAGACTTCGCAAGGTCCATAACCCCGGATCCTCAAAGAAGACCCCTCCTACCTCTGTCAGTCGATAAGCAAGAAAGGTATCTCCCTCGATCAGGAAACATTTATGTCCCAACGTGACGGGCCCGAGCCACCGACTCTTGTCCTGCCAGGAATGAGTTCCAAAATTCACCACGACCCGAATCTGTTGACCGTTGAGTCCTTGAAAGCGACTTTCCTGAACCTGGCCATCCGAGGTTAACCAGCGATAGGCCACCATCGGCCATTCCGCCGTCAGCTCATGCAGAGGCGAAAGGACTTCGTAAGTATTCTTAACAAAACGGTCATAAAGCACAAGCCCCTCCGGCCAACCACCGTCTCCTCGGACAAAGATCGGCAGATCCTGGGTCTCCTGCCGAGCAGGAATCCATTGGAACTGCCCGTTTTGCCGCTGAAACTCTCCTAAAATGATCCGATCATTGCCATCGTCTTTTCCGTGAGGGGAAACGCGCCGGCCGGTCATTCGATCCCATAATCCCACGCGAAGCTGGAACCGCTGTGGAGCATAGGGAGGAATCCGAACCGTCCGAGTCCACTGAATGGGTCGATCGGTCGGCCAGTCGGTTGTCGGAATCGGAGGATCATGATCGTCCATAAACCGAATCCTCCCTTGAAGATCCGTAAAATGAACAAACACCCGGTACCGTCCATGAAGCTTGGCAATCGTTCGCCACTGGTAATGAATTCGAATCTGATAGGGGCCGAGGATCTCAACCTTTGTAACCCGGCAACTAGGGCTTCCTGCATCGATAGAGGCGCGCTGATCCATCCAATAACGATGAGGCGGAACTCCATGATAGAAAAACGGCCGCCCTAAAATCATATGCCATAACACGGCAGAATCGGCCCTTATAGGAGGAAACCCATATTTTCCATAAACTGCAATGCACTCCCGGTAAACCAGCTCAAAAAGAGGGATCGGCCGGGCTTCCAGTTTCCGCTGTAAAGCCATATCGCTGAACCGCTGGCCTTTTACCCCGCAAAGCCCTTCAAAGAAATCCGCGTGCGGAATCCCCCATTCCCGACCGTCCTCAGACCCAAAGATCCCGAACAATCCTCGTGCGTAATCGCACAAAACCGATTTCCAATAGATATCATCCAAGCGGGTCATCAGATGGCGTGGGTCATAACATTCCCGAAGGCTGGAAGCAAAAGTAGTATCAATGAAATACGCATCTGCATGGGTCAATTCATAAACCGCCGGAAGGTTCTGGGGTCTTTGGGCCAACTCTAAGGCCGTCTTCGAACAGATAATATAAGCCCGCCCTCCGGCCCAGTATCCGCCAGGGGTCAAAGAACCATCCGGCCGCTTCGCAATATAATATTCGTTCCAAGAAGGAGCATCCCGATACATATCCTGATAATTATCATGGAGACAGAAAAGGTATCCACATTCCCGAACCGCCTCTGCACACCGTCGCAATCCTTCGTGACCCCAACACTACCCCCGCGCCCACACCAACTCCCT
>CAZBKV010000071.1:4366-9570 GCA_964492575.1 uncultured Verrucomicrobiota bacterium
AGCTTAAGATCTTCCCTTAAATGCCGCGCTACCGCCGCCGCCTCATCAAAGGTCCAGTTCACCCTTTTGCTCCTTTCATGGGTACTTCGATAGTCCATTCTCCGCGACAGTAAACTCCATAGCTTAAAGTCAACCGCTCCAAACAACCGTCGACGTTTCGGGTTCTTCCTGACTTTCTCCGACCAAGGAACCCAAAAGCCACGTTCTTGAGCAATCGGACGATAAGCCTTGGCAATCTGCACATAGTTCCCACGACCCAGGAAAGAAAGACAAATAGAATGGGCACTCTTCGATAAAACCAACGAAGGAAACAAACGAACTGTATTGGTTCCCCATCGCCGCCGTTCGACTACAAGATCAACATAAGGATTCTTCCATGTTATAAGAATTGCCGATCCTTGGCGCACCAACCCGGCCATCGCCATATGACATCCTTCATGGGTATATGTACCAAATGTATGAGAAAATATGTTGGTCCCTCGGGCCGGAACCCACAAACCTTCCCGAACAGGAAGCGCCATCCCCGCAGTCGGATCTGTTCCCTCCATCCAAAACGCTCGATCTAGAAGCCGAATCCATTGCACCCTCGGCGGTGGAGCCGCCGAAAATTCCAGGCCTTGCCCATTCTGAATCAGCCGGATTTGCACGGGAATTTCCATTCGGATAGGAAGATTCGTAAGCCCTACCTCAAAACGAAGAAACAACCGTTGCCCATCCTTCTCCTCAACAGAACAAGACCGGAGAGACAGCATCCGAAGCTGCGCACCATCCCACACACCGATTCGACCGAACCGATTTGTGGTAGGATCCGAAAACCAGACGACCCCAGAACGCCGATCCACAACCGAGTAACGCCCACTGTCTGAATCCAAACGAAACTCAAGATATGGACTGGTCAACGTAACCTCCGCCCCCAAGCCTATCATTACCCCGATCCATCCCCCAACCATCCTCCATATCCACCTCTCATTGACCGGCCAAATCCGACTCCAAATATGCAGAAATCGTTTCATGACATGAAATCTGACCCCGTCGAATCTACCCGACAATTCCGAAATCAGACTTCCCCAGCCCATAGAATCGGAACCATCTTAAGCTTTTATCGTCATGAATTTTATTTGGCATTGGTCAACGGCTTGCCCTGGTAGGAAAAATGGTAGGAAAGAGGGGGAAGAAAGCCAGGAAAGGGCAAAAAGGACCGATGGGTATGAGGATAAAGGGAGCAATAAGGTTAAGTGAGCTTTCCTGAACCTAAGGCAAAAAGAAATCCTTCTTCTTTTTTGCTTTTCTCTCTAACAGGGCAAAAATTTGACCGATGCCTTCCTTTTTCCGTGGGTTATGCTCATTACTCTCAGAGGGTTTGATCCAACTCTGCTCGAAGCAGGGTTCCTCCCTTTACCCGCCACCGAATTGCTTTCTCCGCCAGTATATTTGACCATCGATCTTCGGTCGTCGTAAGGAAAGCCTGACCTCGTTCTTGCAAACACCGATCCAGCAATCGTCCGATCCCCGCACGTCGATTGGGATCTAATTCTCCCATAATATCATCCAGTAACAGCACTGGTGGAACCCCGTGCACTTCCGTCAAATACTCTACCTGGGCGATCCGTAAAGCAATGGAAAGGCTGCGTTTCTGGCCTTCACTTCCAAATCGAGCCGCCGGCTTTCCATCCAAAAGGAGAAGCACATCATCCCGATGAGGCCCTACATGGGTGACTCCATCCCGCCGATCTCGTTCCAGGGTGGCCTCTAGTTCGGATCGAAAATCCTCTTTTACGCCGGGACGATAGGCTAGATCGACTTTCTCTGCTTCCGACAATCCGGCATAGGCACGTTGGATCAGGGGACGTAAGGTTTTTACTAATTCTGCTCGCGCCTGGAGAATCCGCGAGCCGTATCGAATTATCTCCTCGGTAAACCCGGCTAAGGCCGTTGGATCGAGTTGTTCGGATCGGAGGAGGGCGTTACGGGCTCGTAGAGCCTCAGCATATCGCTGCCTATAGACCAAGTACTCTGGATGAGTTTGCGCCAGCAACAAATCCAGAAATCGCCGTCGAATCCCTGCCGGCCCTTTTACCAGGAAGATGTCTTCGGTACAAAACACCACAGCACGAAGGATCCCAAAGTAATCCGACGCTCGGCGTATGACTTCGCCGTTGACCGTCAGCCGTCTTTGTTCACGGGACCAGAAATATCGCACCGAATAATGACTTACGCTGACAATCTCGGCCCCGACAAAAAAACCATTCTGACCATACTGAACCAACTCCGACGTTGGAGCTCCTCGGAAGGATCGCAGCGTTGCTAATAAGTAAATTGCTTCTAATAAATTTGTTTTGCCTTGGGCATTTGACCCGATCAAAAGGTGAACGCCTGGCTCGAAATCCACATCGAGCCGAGTATAATTTCGAAACGATCGAAGTCTAAGCCGTGCTACATGCACATCTGCCTTTATGGATTTTCCTTAGATCTTTATTGTTCTGGCGGTGAACCCGTAATTCGTCGTTCCCGCTCTTCCAAACGGCGAAACCACCACAGCGTCAGGAAATTATAACCAGCATGGGTCAGTATCGCAGGAACTAACGAGCCCGACATCGCTACTAACCATCCCAAATACCACCCCATAGCCATTGCCATCACCATGTACCACAACCGAATCGGATGAAAGAGCCCGAACAAGATCCCAGAGACAAACACCCCAGCAAACCAGCCCGCACTTCGTTCAATCCAAAACAACAGCGCTCCGCGAAATAACAACTCCTCTCCGATTCCCGAACAGAGGCTTAAACAGGCAAAGTGCCATAGCCGCCATCTCCGAAATAACGGCATCAATTGACGCACCATAAAATGACGAAGGACTTGGCCAACCTGGCTATGGCTCTCGCTCAGATACAACATCAGAAAAAACGGCGGAAACACGCTAAATACCCCCAGGGCAAAGGCCTTTTTGTCCCATGGAAACAAGTCCTTTAATGGAATTCGAGCCAGCCATAAAAATCCTAACCCCAACAATCCAACTGCCACCTCAAAGATACAAGCCCCTATGGGCCGAAGTCGGATTTGTCCCATCCCTTCTGGACGGTCTTCCGGTTCGTTTGGATTTGGCTCTTCCCTGTCGTTCCAGTCCTTCATATCTCTTCCCCGTTTTACCCTTCGGTTTGCTCTTGATCCGATTCAGAAACAAGACTTGAAGCAGAATCTGTAGCCTGGGTCGGAGACGGTCCCTTCTCTCTTCCTTGCTCAACAGGACCAATCAGCACGACAATCTCTCCTTTCCATTTCCGACCTTTTTGTGTTTGAAGGATTTCCTGAGCCGTTCCGCGCAAAAACTGCTCAAACTTCTTGGTCAACTCTCGAGCCACCACAAGGCGGCGCTGCGGCGCAAGTTCTGCGATCAGTTTCAGCAATCGTTCTATTCGGTAAGGAGACTCATAAAAGACCAAGGTTCCAGGCAAAGTTAACAGCTCCTGCAAGCGTTCCTGCAACGAATGAGGTTTTTTCGGGAGAAATCCGACAAAATGAAACTCATCGGTTGGTAATCCAGAAGCCATTAAGGCCGTGATTGCTGCCGAGGCACCAGGGATCGGTTCAACCCGAATCCCATTCGCTACAGCTGCTTGGACGATGCGCTGACCCGGATCGCTGATCCCCGGGGTTCCGGCATCGCTCACCAGGGCTACCGTTCGGCCGGCACGAAGCTCCTGAAGCACCGGTTCCAATCGGCGGGCTTCGTTGAACTTATGGCAACTTAGGAGCGGTTTCCGAATGCCAAACAAATGCAATAATAAGCCCGTACGCCGAGTATCCTCCGCCAAAACCAGGTCACAAGCTTGCAACACCCCTAGGGCCCGAAACGTCAAATCTCGAAGATTCCCAATGGGAGTGGCCACGACGTATAGCGTGCCAGGGGTCAAGGCCGGCGGTTGAAGAAGTTCCCGCAGTTTGGTTGACTCCGCTAAGGAATTTACCTGTAAGGAATCACCTCCCGGATTCGCTCCTAATCGGAAGCCAGAGGATGGTGTTTTCTTTTTCATTGTCGAATCAATACCGCTGTCTCTTTCTGAATTTACATGAGGCCTCGCTGCCGGGCGATTTCATACAGAAACACCACCCCCGCATGGCTGACATTCAACGAATCAAATCCTTCGGGCATCGGAATCGCAACCCATTCATCACAAACCTCCAGGACTGGTTCTGTAATTCCATACCCTTCGCTTCCCAAAACCAGGCAAATGTCTCTCCGGAAATCCGCTTCGGAAATCTTTTTGGCCTCTTTGCGTGGATGAGCCGCAATGATTCTGACTCCCTTTGCCCGAAGTCGCTGTAAATCCCGAACCAGACTTTCCGACTCGATCACCGGAATCTCAAACACTGCTCCCATCGAACTGCGAACCGCTCGGCGTAAATAGGGACTGCTGGAATTTTCTCCTGACAATACCCCATGCACCCTAAAAGCCCCACAACATCGTAAAATCGCTCCGACATTTTCCGCATTCGTCAAACCGTCCAATGCCACAAACAATCGAGGCTGAGGGCTTCGATCTACCAACTCTTCCAACACCGGCTCTGGAGGGATTCGCCCTACCGCCAATACCCCTTGAAACATCGAAAAACCGGTCAGTTGTTCCACTAACTTTTTCTCAGCTAACCAGACTCGGATCACCGGCTCCGGTCGCTTCTCCAACATCGGTCGAAAATGTTCAAACCACTCATCCGGCAGAAGCACCGAAACCACTTCTAAATCGCTCTCCAGAAGCCGAGTCACAACCTTGACCCCTTCGGCTACAAAAATTCGTTTTACCCGATGCTCGTGATGACGCCGCATCGTTCGATACGGCCCCAGATCCGGTTCATCAAACGTTGTGACCCTTCGAATCTCCAACATCCTACCCCTAGGATCAAAACACACCGGCTGAAGAAATTCCAGAAATGCCTCCTCCAATCAAAGCGCAATCACAAATGCTCTCTCCAGAATCAGACAATGAGAGGACTTTTTCTTTGGCATTCATCAAATAACCGCCCCCATGGGAGAGAAATTTTAGGGCTTGCTGTCCTTAGCACGCCGAAAGATGAAACGAATGATTTACGGCGGCTTGAGGACAAGCCGCCCTACCCTTTCCTTGACACCCGAAAGCCATATTGCGGTAAAGCGCGTTGTCCCCAACGCGCCGGGTATAAGATTTATTGCGTGCGGCGGCCTGAGG
>CAZBKV010000072.1:0-9535 GCA_964492575.1 uncultured Verrucomicrobiota bacterium
GGTGCGTTGGGGACAACGCGCCCTACCGCAACATGGCTTTCGGATGCCAAGGAAGGGTAGGGCGGTTTGTCCTCAAACCGCCGTCGTAAAATCCATTTTCCCCTTTTCCCCGGCGCGCTGGGGACAGCGCGCCCTACCTTGCTACCTTCCAATTTCCTTTTGAATGCCCATGGGCAGGTAGGGCGGCTTGTCCCCAAGCCGCCGCAAAAATTCCTTCCTTGATCCCCCAACTCGTTGCGGTTATGCCTTCGATCCGGCGTTTTTCTCTCCCAGGAACTCTTCCATTCAAACCGCTCAGCCGATTTTTGGATGAGCTCTAGGACTTATTTTCTGCTCGGTGTTGTTCCCAAGCCCGATAGAGTCGATCGATCAGGGGTACAAGGATTAATGCGGTCAGAACCCCTCCGATGACATCCAGAACGTAATGGTAGCGACCGTAGACCGTGGAAATGGAAAGGAGCAGGGCGATAAAGGCATGGAACCATCGAATTTTTCGAAGGTATCGGAAGCTGAACCAGACGGTGCACCAAGCTACTGCGACATGACTGCTTGGAAAGGCCGCGCCGGCGGCTTCAAAGTGATCATAAATAAAGAGCATGATCTTGTAGAAAATGGCTTTTTGGACGGAAGGTGGGAATGGGTGGGCTGCTCCCACGGCTAAGTAATTGGTAGAATTAGAAGCTAACTCTGGGTAATGGACCCAGAAGATCCGAGGACCGCCAACCGGAAGGATAATATAAGTCAAGTAGCAAAGATAAAAGAGGATGGAGACAGTGGTTAGAAAATGGGTAAAAGCTTTGTGGTCTTGAAGGTAAAGGGCCAGGCCGATCCCTGCGATCATAAGGTAATAGGAAAAGTAGCTTGCGTATAAAATTTCGGCAATCCAACGCTGGGGGAATTTTTCCATAAAGAGGACGGCAGGTTGAAAGCCGAAAATTTTCTCTTCCAGGTGGATAAGCCAGTCGTCGACGAAGTGGGTGAGGAACATTCGGTTGAGCAGCCCTGTTTCGCGATAGAAACCGGTGTAAAGGAGGATGGGGTAATAAGAGCGAAGGAAACGGAGGATTTTATTTTCCGGATACCGTTCCCCAAAGAGGATCAAAAGATGAACACACCCGATCACTACGAAATGGGCTGTAATGAGGAGGTAAGGATGAGGAACGGTGTCATTATGAAACAAGAGGATCAGGAAGGCCACAAGGAGCATGTAACCTTGGGTGGCCCAATCTACCAGCCGGTAACGCTGGAAGATGGAGAAAACCCGATTGGAATGGGAATGAGATGGAGTTTTCGCAATTGGTACGGTCACAGCCATTTTTCTTTCTGATACCATTGAAGGGTTTCTTGGAGTCCTTGTTGAAGTGGGGTAAACGGAATATGATTTTGAAACAGGGTTTGTAGGAGGGTTCGATCGGCGACCCAACCTGGGGCGGTCAATTCTCGGTCTTTTCCATAGGCGAAAAGGATCGGCTGGCCGGACAGTCGACTTACTGTGGTACTGAGCCAGCCGGCCAGTTGGAGAAACCAGAACGGAAGAGGGATCGGGCGAGGCCGTTTGCCAAACATCGAACAGAGTTGCTTTCCCATTTCCGAAACCTCGATTACGTCGGGGCCGGTGACATGGATCGTCTGGCCGGGGGTTTCAGGATGATCCAGAGAGGCGACGATAACCCTGGCTAGGTCTTTGACGTAAATCGGGTTTAGGTAAAAGGGGCGGGTGCGTTTGGGATAGAAGCCTTTTTGGGCCAAGCGGAAAAGGGGGAGAAAGGCGACATCCCGCGGGCCGTAAACTGCGCTGGGGCGCAGGATGACATACGGACAGGGGCAATGGTTCCGGACCTCTTTTTCGCCGGCCAGTTTGCTTTTGCCGTATTCGGAGAGAGGGGCGGATGGGTCGGTCTCTTTTGCCGGTTGATCCGGGGAAGCTGGGTGGGAAGCCGAAAGGCTGGAAATCAAAACGAACCGTTGGAGGTTGAGACCGGTTTGCCGAATGGCTTCCAATAAGTTGCGGGTGCCTTGTGCATTGACGCGATAGAAATCGACTGGAGAGGCGGCCTGGATCAATCCGGCACAGTGAATGACATGGGTCAGCTCGGGGGATAAGGCTTGGGCGAGACTGATCGGATCGTCCAGCGATCCATAGCTCCATTCCAGAAGTTTCGAGTCGGTAGGAATCCAGCGCTTGGAACTAGTACGACGGAGAAGGAGACGAGTAGGAATGCCTTGTGCAAGGAGTTGATCTAGCACATGGCTTCCCACAAAACCGGATCCTCCCGTCAGGAAGACTTTCATTTCCGTACGTTTCGCATTGGGGCGAGCTAAATTTGGGTTTAGATTTGGGTTCTGCAGGAAAGGTTAGGGAATCAAATCACTCCTAGTTCTTTCCCGACTTTTTCAAATTTCTCTAAGGCGAAATTGATCTGTTCAGGTGTGTGGGTGGCCATGAGGCTGACCCGGAGTAGTTCTTTCCCTGGGGCCACCCCCGGCGCTACGACGGGATTCACAAACACTCCCTCCTCCTCCAAACGTTTACAGAACCGGAACGTCAACATGGTGTCGCGACAGTAAACTGGAAGAATCGGGGTTTCCGAATCTCCTAAGTCAAACCCCAGGGAAAGAAGGCCTTCTTTCATCTGTTTGGTGTTTTCCCAGAGACGTTGGATTCGTTCTGGTTCTTTTTCCATAATTTCTAGGGCTGCAAGCGCTGCGGCCGCATTGGCCGGGCTCATACTGGCGCTGAAGATCAGGGCCCGAGCATGGTGTTTGAGGTAGTTGATCATTTCTCGATCCGAAGCAATAAATCCGCCGAGACTGGCGAGGGATTTACTAAATGTGCCCATGATGAGGTGGACCTGATCCGTCAAGCCGAAATGATTGCAAGTCCCCCGACCATGATCTCCTAAAACGCCGATTCCGTGTGCATCGTCCACCATCAAAACGGCGTTATACTTTTCGGTCAATTCTACCAGTCGGGGCAGTTGGATAATGTCCCCTTCCATGCTGAAGACACCGTCTACGACGATTAGTTTACCGGCGTCCGGATCCAGAGAGCGAAGTCGATGTTCCAAGGCATCCATGTCTCGATGGGGGAAACGGAGGAATTTGGCTTGGCTGAGGAGGCAGCCGTCCACAATGCTGGCATGATCGCTCTTGTCGGCTAAGATATAGTCTCCTTTTCCGACCAACGCACTGATCGTTCCGAGATTGGTCTGGAACCCGGTGCTGAAGAGGAGGACCGCCTCTTTGCCGACGAATTGGGCCAGTCGCTCTTCCAGTTGAATATGGATGTCTAGGGTACCGTTGAGGAATCGGGATCCGGCACATCCACTGCCGTATTTTTTGACCGCCGCCAGGACGGCTTCTTTGACGCGGGGATCATTGGTGAGGCCCAAGTAGCTATTGGAGCCTAACATGAGGACTTTGCGACCGTTAATAAAGACCTCTGTGTCCTGGGCCGACTCAATCACCCGAAAATAAGGGTAGAGGCCCATCGCTCGGACCTGGTCCGCATCTCGAAATTGGCGGACTTTTTCTAATAGCTTAGGTCCTTTGCTCCGCGGAGGTTGATCAGGGGAATGGGCACTCTGGGCGGTATCCGCAGACTGGGACACGGCCTCTCCCTCCTCGACAAAGGTTTCCGAGGTTTTCTCCACTTTGCGGTGAAAAGTCGCCTTTGGGTCTGGTTTCATTGTTCTCTACATTGGGTTTCTGACTATGCCTTTGACACAGCGGTTCTTGTCCTACTCTTTTCCAAAATCGCTCCCTTTTTCCCGTTTAATCTGATAAAATTCCCCTTTCGCCTTTCTATGGATCCCTCTTGTCCCATCGATCTTTCTATCCAACGTGTCGTTTTTCAATGTTGTGAAAAAGCCTCATTTCCGTCATGGGCAAGTGTCAAGGTTTGTTTTTAGATCGCAACCGCTTCGTTTTAGAGAGAAAATCGTTGGTTGAGGGGGAACAAGGAGAAAAAACGCGCAAGCTAGCGCTCCACTTGTTGGAAAAGGGGAATCATGGAAGAGGGAAAGGAGAAAAGCAGTAAGAAAAAGCTCTCCAGGCGCCGGTTTCTCGTCTGTGGAGCGGTGGGAGGGATGGGGTTGGCGGTCTTTCCGGGCATTTGTCTTTCGGGAGGGAGGCAGGTGCAGGAAGAAGGGCTGTTGGAGCAAGCCCAGGAGAATATCGAACGTTGTCGAAAAGGGGTCTTTCGGATTCGTCTCGAGGATCGGGAGGGGAAGCCGATTCGACGGGTCCGGATTTGGTGCCGTCAGCTCCAACATCACTTTTTATTTGGATGTAATGGATTTGGAATTGGGACGATTGAGGATCCCTGCTTAGAAGAGCGATATCAGGAACAGTTTGTCCGGCTGTGGAATCTTGCGGTTTTACGAGCTTATTGGGCTTATCTTCAGCCGAACCCGGAAACGGAATCGTGGCAGCGATTGGATCGTCCGCTTCAGTGGTGTCGGCAACAGGGGATTCAAGTGATGGGCGCTCCGTTAGTCTGGGATAATGAGGATCCCCCATGGCTTCCGGAGAATTACGATCGGATTCGAGAATATAGCGTAGAGCATGTGCGACGAGTGGTCTCTCGATATCGGGGGCGAATCCCTTATTGGGTAGTAGTGAATGAGCTGGTTGATATCGGACGGTTTTCGACCCGGTTGGGACGCTGGGCAAAAGCGATCGGGCGGATTCCTTATGTGGTTCTGCACCTTCGGGCGGCTCGGGAGGCCGATCCGAAGGCGGTGTTGTTGATAAATGATTACCATACCGATACTTCTTATCTGCGGTTGATCGGAGAGATTCTAACGTTGGATCCTTCTCTTCTGGATGGGGTAGGGATTCAACTTCATATGCACGGAGGGGAGTGGCCGTTACGGACGGTGTGGGAAGTTTGCGAGCGATTTTCTCAGCTGGGACTGCCCATTTACATTACGGAAGTCACGGTTCTGAGTGATGATCGATTTCAGCGATGGGCCCTTGTGCCGGAACGGTGGGGTCCAACCTCTCCTTCCGGAGAACGAATGCAGGCAAGATATGTCGGCCGTTTGTATCAGTTACTTTTTGGTCATCCCGCGGTTCGTGGGGTGATTTGGTGGGATTTTAGTGATGCAGGGGCATGGCTGGGGGCACCGGCGGGACTTCTGCGAAAGGACATGAAGCCGAAACCGGCGTATCGAAAGCTGTATCATTTGATTCGTCGTCGGTGGTGGACGAAGGCTGAACTGATTACCGATCGGGAAGGGTGGGCGTTATGGGAAGGATTTTATGGAAAGTATGAGGTGGAGGTGCGGTTATCGGATGGATGGAGGGTAACTCGTCGGATAGAATGGACTCCGGAAGGGGCTCGGGAGGTTCGGTGGCGGTTGAACTGGGCGGTAAGAAAAAAGCGCTGACAAGAAAAAGACAATTTTTTCATTGCCAGGCAGAATGGCATTTGTCATGCTAGAGAAGAAATTGAGGGAAAAAGGGATTGACGGTTCAACAAAGTGTTGTAGGTTGGAGTTGTAGAGCGTAACCCAAAAACCCGGAGGAACCCTATGAAACGGTGGATGAAGACCAAAGGTCATAAGGCGTTTACACTGATTGAGTTGCTTGTGGTGATCGCGATTATTGCGATCTTGGCAGGAATGTTACTGCCTGCGTTGGCGAAGGCCAAGCAGAAGGCCATGCAAGCCAAATGTATTAATAACCTGAAGCAGATCGGTCTGGCGTTCAAGATGTTCGCGTCAGACAACAATGATCGATATCCGATGGCTACCCCTGTGACGGAAGGGGGATGTGCGGACTTTATCTCATTGCCCAATGGGCAATATGATCCAGCCAATATGTTTACGATCTTCTTGGTGATGTCCAACGAGATTTCCAATCCGCAGATCATTGTCTGCCCGTCGGACAGCATGCGGCAGGAAGCCAAGAACTTTGCGCAGATTGGTTGGATTAACCCGACTACTTATGCCTTGAATGCCGACTTGGGGAATGAAGGGGTGAGTTACTTTGTAAATGTAAACGCCGATGAAACGGTTCCGAATGCGATTATGGCAGGAGATCGGAACCTCACGAATGATGCTCCGATGCGGTTGTATGACGATTCAGGATATAATCGTCAGGTCCTGATGCGTTATAACCTGATGGATCGTATGTTCCCGCATCTGGGCTTCTCGGAGTCGATGCATCAGGGTAAAGGCGATGTCTTGATGGCGGACGGCAGTGTGCAGACGAAGTCGGGGCAAGCGGTGAAACGAACGATCATCGATTCCCAAATCGATCACATCCTTCTGTTCCCGTATGTGAAGGGCAAGAACGACTAACATAACGTACGTTTTGAGCTTCTTAGATAGAAGGATACAAAAGGCGCTCGAGGTTTCGGGCGCCTTTTTCTTTTAGTTGACGGAAGAGGTTTTCCGACACACTTTTGTTATCGCGTCTAGTAAAAGGGAAGGAAGGCAGAGGGCACGCAGCGTTTTCGGCTCTTTGACTTTCGGAAAAGCCTCGGAGAGAGAAAAGAACTTCCATCATGAGCCAGATCACTAAATGGCGACGATGGGCGCGAGAACGAGCCCTGCAGTTTTTGTTTCAGGCGGATTTGAACCCGCCGGACGACCTGGACCGTCGATTGCAGGAGTTTTGGGAAGGAAAGTATGACCAGGAAGAGGAATCGGAGCCTCCACGGTGGAGACGGTTTTTTCATCAGGAGCCTGAGGAGCCAGAGCCCGTCAATCCCCAAAAAGAAGCGGCTCGTTTGTTCGCAGAGGAGCTGATTCGGGGTGTGTTGGCCCATCGAGAAGAGATCGACGAGCGATTGCAGCGGTTGATCAAAAATTGGGATCTCAAACGGTTAGCCACAGCGGATCGGAACATTCTTCGATTGGCTATGTTTGAAATGCTGTATCGGTTGGACATTCCTCCGGTAGTGAGTATTAACGAGGCGGTCGAGTTAGCAAAGAAGTATTCCACCGAAGATAGTGGCGCTTTTGTCAACGGAGTGTTGGATCGGTTTCGATTGGAATTAATGCGGCCGGCACGAACCCCGGTTCAAGAGTCTTAAAAGGGAGTTTCGACGGATGGTAGCGGATTTGCATCTTCATAGCAGGGTTTCTGATGGAAGTGATCGTCCTTATGAAGTAATCTGTCGGGCGGCTACCCTTGGGTTTAGTGCTGTGTCGTTGACAGACCATGACACTCTAGCAGGGTTGAAAGAAGGGGAAGCAGCGTGCCGGGAGTTAGGGCTAAGGTGGATTCCAGGGGTGGAATTGACCACGCAGTATGACGGTCATGAGGTACACCTTCTTGGGTATGGAATTGATGAGAGCAATGAATCGTTCCTTCGACGTCTTTATGAATTTCAGCTAGCCCGTCGCCAGCGGGTTTACCGAATTGTCGAAAAGTTAAATCAGTTAGGCGTAAGCATTACCCCGGACCAAGTCTTCCAGCGAGTCACAGGGACCTCAGCGGGGCGTCCTCATATTGCTATGGCGTTGGTGGAGGAAGGGTTCTGCCGGAGTTACGAGGAGGCCTTTGAGCGTTATCTGCATTACCGCGGTCCTGCTTGGGTTCCCAAACCTCGAATCGATTTTCGGGAAGGAATCCGTATGATTCATGCCGCAGGCGGCATTGCGATCCTGGCGCACCCTGGGCTTTTGGCAAAAGAGTCCTTGGTTCCTCGGTTGATTAAGGAAGGAGTGGACGGGATCGAATGTTTTCATTCCAAACACACCGAACAACAGACCCAGCGTTACCTTACTCTCGCCAAGGAACAGGGGCTATTGATCACGGGAGGATCGGATTGCCATGGTCAGGCACAGGGGCGACCTACCCTTGGACAGGTGCGGCTTCCTTGGGAGTATTTTCAGCAGCTGGAGGAAGCGATTGCTCGGCGCCGCTCGCAGTATTCTACCGCAGAGGCTATGACGTAGAGAAAAGACTTTGGATGAGGGTATGGGTTGAAGGAAAGTGGGCAAGGTAGGGTGCGCTGTCCTCAGCGCGCTAAAAGAGAGGAACGGAAAGGACGCGGTGGTTGGGAGCCAACCGGCCGACTTTCTCTACCGTATGGAGGCATTGAAGGATAGGGATGGATACCTTTTTGAGAAAACGTAAAGAAAAACTCGATTTATAGAGGAGGGGAAAGGAGAGATGAAGCTCTTTACCAAACTGAAGGAAAGCCTGAAGAAGACCCAGCAGAATCTCAAACGGGAAATCAAGCGAATCCTGACTCGATCCCCGAAACTGACCGGGGAGACGTTGGAGGAATTGGAAGCGGCGCTCATTGCCGCCGATTTCGGGATCCCGATGACGATGCGGATTGTGGATGCGGTTCGGGAAGCCTATGAAACACAGGGGCGAGCCGGATTGGCGGTGTTTGAGATTGCCAAACGGGAAGTGATCCAGGCTCTTCAACTGGATCAACCGCGAGACCTGATCCAAGCCCCGGAAGGTGTCACCGTGATTTCCCTGGTCGGGGTGAATGGGACCGGCAAAACCACTACGGCGGCAAAGCTGGCTTACCGGTTGCAAAAGCAAGGGAAATCGGTGTTACTGGCGGCGTGCGATACCTTTCGAGCCGCGGCGATCGAACAGCTCCAGCTTTGGGGGGAAAGGCTAGGGGTGCCTGTAATTGCCGGCCATTACAATGCTGATCCAGCAGCGGTAGCCCACGATGCTTTGACGGCAGCACAGGCGCGGAACATCGATTATGTCATCGCCGACACCGCCGGCCGACTTCATACCAAAGGAAACCTGATGGCGGAGTTACAGAAGGTGCATCGGGTGATGAGGAAGAAGATCCCCGGCGCTCCGCACGAGACCCTCTTAGTAGTCGATGCGAATACCGGGACGAATGCCTTGATCCAGGCGCGGGAATTCCATCGTGCAGTGCGGTTGACCGGGATTGTATTGACGAAATTGGACGGGACCAGTCGAGGTGGAATGGCCGTGGCGATTCAGAATGAGCTTCGGATCCCGGTGAAGTTCGTTGGATTGGGAGAGAAGGTCGAGGATCTAGAGCCGTTTGATCCAGAGATGTACGCCGAAGGATTGTTCGGGGAAGAGGAGCCGGAGCGTCAGGAAACGGTAAGACCGTAGGAAGTCTTTAGGGTTCCCATCCGTGGCTACGGAACAAGATCGTAAGTATCTTCTTCGAACGATCCGTCTTGCCCTTCGAGGATACGGCCGGGTCTCGCCGAATCCGATGGTCGGGGCCTTGGTGGTACGTGAGGGGCAGGTCTTAGGTCGTGGTTGGCATCGAGGGCCGGGGTTACCGCATGCGGAAATTGAGGCCTTGGAGGATTGCAAACGCCGAGGATATGACCCAGCCGGGGCGACGATGTACATTTCCCTTGAGCCTTGTTCTACCTGGGGACGAACCCCACCTTGTACGGACGCCATTGTGGCTCATCGGATTGGGCGAGTGGTCGTCGGGGCGGTAGATCCCAACCCAGCGCATGCGGGACGGGGACTAAAAATCCTCCAACAAAACGGGGTTCAAGCAGAACTTTTGCCTCTTCCGCAAGCCGACGCCCTCTTGATTGGGTTCCATCAC
>CAZBKV010000073.1:0-5141 GCA_964492575.1 uncultured Verrucomicrobiota bacterium
GAGGGGTCTGGAGGATGGTGGCGTTCAAGAATTGAGGACCATTCAGGGCAGCGGGTTTGTCAATACCAAAGGCACTGTAGAGGTGGAGTGAAGCGGCCAGGGAGAGATCCGGATCCGTCAATCCACTGCCGAGGACCATGAGTCCCCGTTCCTGTAACAGTTCTATCTGCTTTTTGGCTTCCCAGAGTCCGCCGCAGCGGGCGGGTTTCATGGCCACACCGTCCAGGAGACCTAGATCGATAAATTCTTTCAGCTCGACATGGGAAATGATCCCTTCGTCCATCAGGATGGGTAGGGCGCCGATCTGCCGAAGGCGTCGATAGCCGGAGAGGCGATTGGGAGGAAGGGGTTGTTCCAGGACATCGACTCCTGCATCGGCAAGTTTTCGGACGGCGATTTCCGCCTGTTCTTCGTTGTATCCGCCGTTGGCGTCAGCCCAGAGGAAGGTGTCCGGGGCAAGCTTACGGACGAGTCTACAGAATTCAAAATCAAAGGAGGGATCCGGCCCAACCTTAACGTTAAAATTTTGATAGCCTCTTGCCTTTCCTTCTTCGATCAGGCGAGGGACTTCATCGAGGGTCCTTGGATTTAACGTATAACTGAACAAAATCGGCCGAAGCGGGGTTCGGCCCCATAGGGCCGAGACGGATTGACCGTGGGGTTTCCCGATGAGATCGTGGAGGGCCAGATCAATCCCCGCTTTGCAGATCGGTTGCCCGATAGAGAAGGCGGGGGCGATGGTTTGGTTCATCACGGCGTGAATCGCTTCCAGATCCTCAACCTCTCTTCCCACGAGAGCCGGGGCTAAATAGCGCTCGATGGTTGTGACCACTGTCTCCAGGGTTTCGTAACTCCAGCGTGGGATCGGAACGCTTTGACCATAGCCCTCGATCCCGTTGTCTGCACGGATGCAAACCAACACGGCCGGTCGACCGGTCGGCCGGCCCGAGGCATCTTCAAAAAACTTAAACCGTCCCTGCACCGGATAGCGGAGAGGGATACAACGGATCTGTTCGATTCGAGCCTGCATCGGGATCTCAGCTTGCCGATCCGGCCGTGGGATGACAATCCCGAAAGACATCGGTCCCCTTGTTGCTCTTAAGGGGACGAACAAGAAAGGGGATAGCCCCGCCAGCCCTTAGGCTGCCCCAATAAATCTTCCCCCCTTTCCCGGCGCGCTGAGGACAGCGCGCCCTACCTATCCTTTCCTTACCTATCTTCCTTAGGGGGCAGTTTTTATTTGTCTGATCCTTCCCGAAAAGAGCGTCTTCGCGTTGCCTCGGCCGGCGGTTCATGCTATGAGCTTGGCTTATGAATGAAAGCGATGTATGGCTGGGGAGGGGACAACGTTTTAAGATCCTGGCCTTTGGTGAGCTTCTCTGGGACTTACTCCCAAGCGGCCCGCAACTGGGAGGGGCGCCGTTCAATTTTGCGTACCGGATGCATACGCTGGGGCATGAGGTCTACATCGTAAGTCGGGTTGGACGCGATGAATTGGGAAGACAGACCCTGCAACAGGTTCAGGCCTTGGGGCTTCGAACCGATTGGATCCAGGAGGACGAGCAGTTTCCGACCGGATGTGTGGATGTGACGATTCGGGAGGATGGGTCGCCGGAGTTTTCGATCCGGCCGGAGACGGCTTATGATCGGATCGAACTCTCTGCCGAACTTCTCTCCTTAGCTCAGGAAGCGGACTGTATCTGTTACGGGACCTTAATCCAGCGGAGTCCGGTAGCCCGCGATACGCTTTACGCTTTGTTGGATTCTGCGCCGGGGGCGATCAAGGTCTGCGATGTGAATTTACGGAAAAACTGCTATACTCCGGAAACTGTCCGGGAATCGATCCGTCGGGCTACAATTTTGAAGTTAAGCGAAGAGGAAGTCCCTGCGATCGCCGAAATCTTGGCCTTACCGGAGAAACCCCTGCCGCGGTTCTGTCGGGAGTTGTTGATGGATACCCGACTGGCTCTTGTCGTAGTGACCCTGGGGGAACGAGGGGCGTATGTGGTTACCGCTTCGGGCGCAGATCATTATGAGCCGGGACGGCGCGTCTCGGTCGTAGACACCTGTGGTTCCGGGGACGCGTTTACAGCCGGATTTGTCCATGGGCTTCTTCAGGATATGGGGGTTACGCAAGCCTGTCGACTGGCGAATGTCTTCGGTGCTCTGGTGGCTCAAACCTCAGGGGGAACCAGTCCAATCCCGTGGGAAGATCTTTTCCAGCTGATGCAAACGGAGGGAGAACGAGTCATCGATCCTACTTTACGAGAAAGATAAACTTCAGGGACTTTGTGGCCCTGTTCCGTCTCGAATGATCTCATAGCTTCCAACGTCCAAACCAGTGCCTGAGAACTCAAACAAAATTATGGAAAGAGGCGAGAGAAAGAAGGGAAGAGAAAAGCAGAAACTGATTGCGTAGCCTGCCTCCTTTATGAATCAATGACAAAAGAATCGAAGGGAAAGGAAAAGATTCCTAATAAGGAAAATGGATGGACTGGGACGGATTAGAAGGGACGAGGGAACCATGAAAAAGAATCCGAACAATCAAGGATTGAATCGACGGGAATTCCTGCGACGAGGGACTTCGGCTGCGTCGCTGATGATGTTAATGGGTTCTGTGCCCCTCCGGGCGACAGAGATCTCTACCAATGTCGTGACCCATTACAAAGGGGAGACCCCTCCTTTGAAAGTGGGAGTGATTGGGTGTGGGGCATGGGGACGAGAGATCCTTCGAACTTTATCATTGATTCCGTTTGGTCCGGTTGTAGCGATTTGTGAAATTTATCCTCCTTATCTTCGACGGGCTGGTCGCTTGGTGCGGGAAGCCAAACAGTATACTGATTATCGGAAGCTGTTGGAGGATGACAACGTGGAGGGGGTAATTGTTGCGACGCCGACCCATCAACATAAGCAGATTGTGTTGGATGCGTTGAAGGCGGGCAAGCATGTGTACTGTGAGGCGCCGATGGCGATGACGATTGAGGATGCGAAAGAGATTGCGGCGGCGGCGCGGGATGCGATTGAGGTGAATTTCCAGGTAGGTTTACAAAATCGATGTGACAAGCAGATTGTCAACCTAGATCTCCACGTCATCAAAAACGGCTATTTAGGGGATCATATCAAATGTTACGCCCAATATCATCATCGAACCAGCTGGCGGCGGACCTCCCCGAATCCGGAACAGGAAAAGAGGATTAACTGGCGACTTCGCAGTCAGACCAGTTTGGGACTGGTTGGGGAGATTGGAATCCATCAGATCGATATCGCCAACTGGTTTTATCGCAAGCTTCCGGTTGCGGTGCGTGGATTTGGGTCGATTGTGACTTGGAAAGACGGGCGGGACGTTCCGGATAACGTTGTGGCAGTCCTGGAGTATCCGAATGGGGTCTTCATGAATTACGAAGCGACACTAGGCAACTCCTTCAACGAGACTAAACAGGTCTTTTACGGGACCTATTCTGCGATCCTGATGCGGGATCGCCGGGCCTGGATGTTCAAAGAAGCGGATGCCCCGTTATTCGGGTTCGAGGTTTACGCAAATAAGCAGATGTTCTACACGGAAAGCGGATTAGTTTTAGGGGCGGGGAGCACGACTCAAGAAGCCCACGAAAAGGCCGCCACCCCTGAAAACGTGGTCGATCCGAAAAGTGCCCTCCAGTACAGTCTGGAACATTTCTTGATTAATTCCTATAACCACGGGGCGGCGGTGCAGGACTTCCGTGAGGCCTTTGGAGAAGCCGCAGACCGGGAAAGTCTCAAACAATATTTGCAAGATTTGGCAGAGACTCGACAACCGGCGGCTGGATATTTGGAAGGTCTTCAGGCTACCGTCACTGTTATCCGAGCTAATGAGGCGATTCGAACTGGAAAACGGATTCAGTTCCAAGAAGACGACTTCAAGCTGTAGGGGGAAATCTGTTGAAGGAAACATAGGAAAGCCGAATGAGAAGGAAGGGAAAATCGTCAAACGAAAGTGAGGTGACTATGAAACGGTTCTATACATACTTAACAGCGTTGGCATTCATCGGATCGGTAACCTTTGCAACCCGGGCGGCTGAGACAGTTCGTCTCACGGCACGACCGGGAAGCAAGGTAGTCATCCTGGGAACCTCCAGTATCCATGACTGGGAGGTGGTAGGACGGATCATTGGGGGTTCTATCGAAATCGAAAAGTCTTTTCTGACCGACAAGACCCTCCAATCCGTCAAAAGCCTCCAAAGTAAAAAGGTTAACCCGAAGGTACGGGTGATCATTCCGGTCCGCTCCCTCAAGAGTGGGAAGCAGAAGATGGATGAGATCATGAGGGAGGCGATGCGGGCCAAGAAGAACCCCATGATCCGATTTACCCTGGATACCATGGTGATCAAAGGGAAGGTTCCACCTACCGGTTCCCCGGTAAAATTTGACGTTACAGGAAAGCTCACTGTGGCCGGGGTCACAAAACCGATCCAGATGGAAGTCACCATGGAACGGCTTGCGGGGAATAAGTTCAAGTTCAAAGGAGAAAAGAAGATGAAGATGACCGATTTTGATATCATTCCTCCTTCGCCAAAGATTCCGGGTCTCCAGGTAATCCACACAGGCAATGAGGTCACCGTTAAATTCGAGTGGATTGTAGGAGCCCGCACGAAATAGTTCTCACAACGCGAATGCCACTAGAGAGCGCTGTCTCCAGATAACGCTGCCTCCAGGAAAACCTCCGAGCCTTTTCGGTTTCCCCAAGCCGAAAAGGCTCTTCTTTTCTTTACCCTTCTTCTCTCCGGTGGCCCATCGATTTTTCTCTATCTTTTCACGGGTCTTCTCTCTATCCCAACGATCTATCGTTCTGCTAACTAATAAAGTCTGTAAATAACTTGCGAATTTTCTTTCTCTTCTTGTGTAAAAGGAGACCAAAAGCCGTGAAAAACCCCACCTCTTTTCCCATTTCCAGTTCTTCACATCTTTTCCCCATCTTTTCCCTCTTTCTTCTTGAAGTCACCTTTCGTCTTTTCTCCTTACGAAATCGGTGTCCATCCTTGACAGAGACATAGTTCTTCCCCTATTCACTGCCCATAGTAAGACGGCCAAAGAAGGCTTACACTCATACAAGTAAATATGAAACTCGTAATAGCCAGGGATTTATTGGCGGAGGCCCTCTCTTC
>CAZBKV010000073.1:5151-9480 GCA_964492575.1 uncultured Verrucomicrobiota bacterium
GTGCTTAGCAATGTCCTGCTTACCGCAAACGATACAGATCTTCAACTAACAGCGACCAACCTGGATGTAACCATTCGACGGAATGTCCTTGCGGACGTAGAGGAGGGTGGGGCAGTGACGGTACCGGCTCGGACGCTAAGTGGTATCGTTAAGGAACTCTCCTCCCCAGAAGTAGAACTCGAACTGGAAAGCCGCAATATCCTAACAATCCGATGCGGCTCTTCTATCTTTAAACTCCGAGGACTCCCAGCAGAAGAGTTTCCTCCCATTGAGATTCCTGCTGAAGAACCTCTCTTCTCTATTCCTCAAGGTCGACTTCGGACAATGATTCGGCAGACTGGTTTTGCTGCCTCTACAGATGAGACAAGATATATCCTTAACGGTCTGTACTTCCATCTCCTTGGTTCAAAGCTTGCCTTGGTGGCTACAGACGGACGTCGCTTGGCCCTAGCTGTAGAGGCACTTTCCACTGAGGAGGGCCAAGCCGAATCTATCTCTCCCTCTGTCCTCATCCAGGAGACGGAGGAAGACACAGAGAAAGGTTTTGTGATTCCTACGCGGACGGTCCAAGAGCTCCAACGTCTTCTGGGTGATGTTGGGATAGTAAATATTACTTTAACGGAGAACCGCGTGGCCTTCTTTTTACACGGAGAAGAAAACGAACAGACGATTTTAACAAGCAAAATCATAGAGGGGACTTATCCCAACTATCGGCAGGTCATTCCCAAGGAGTCTCAGATTCGGGCTGTGATTGTAAGAGAGGAATTCTTTCATGCTTTGCGTCGGGCGGAGTTGGTGACGAGTGACCGGGCTAGCTTAGTAAAACTGACCTTCGAGCCGAATCAGCTTGCCATCATGGCGCGAAGTCCGGACATCGGGGAGGCGGTGGAGACGCTTGCGATCCAGTATAGTGGAGAGCGATTTGAGATCGGATTTAATCCAGTTTACTTATTGGATGTGCTTCGGGCCCTCGAAAGCGATCAAATCATCATGGAGCTTACCGATGAGTTTACTCCAGGCTTAATCAAAGTGGATGAGCCGTTTCTTTATGTGGTCATGCCTATGCGTTTGAGTCAAATGCCGCCGCCTTCTGCAGAGGCATAAAGGAAAGGGGAAAGGGGTCGAACGTAGATTCAATGTTTCAGGAAGGTTTCTGAGTTGAAGAGAAAAGGAAGGGGGAGTGGTTTCTTGCAATTTGGAAGAGGGGTGCCATAATTTGCCACTTGCGGCTCGGGCCGTATCGGAGGAGATAGAACGACCGGAAAGGAGGTAGAGAGAGGAAAACCCGTAGATGAACAGGACAATGAGCAGAGTACTCATCATTGGAGCCGGTGGGGTAGGGCGCGTGGTCTTGCGAAAGTGCGCCCAGTATCCGGAGGTCTTTTCTGAGATCTGTCTTGCCAGCCGCACATTAGATCGGTGTAGACAGCTTGCCCAAGAGGTAGAACGTCCGATTCAGATCCGAAGATTAGATGCAAATGATGTAGACCAGACAGTCCGTCTTATTCAGGAGTTCCAGCCCCACGTTTTGATTAACGTTGCTAGTCCTTATCAAAACCTTCCGGTTATGGAAGCCTGCGCCCGTACCGGAGTTCACTACGTGGACACTTCTCTTTTAGAAGAAGATAAACCCCAATGGACCTACGAACCCCAAAAAGCCTTTGATTCTCGATTTAAAGAGAAAGGGATCACGGGACTCCTCAGCATCGGCTTTGATCCGGGGGTCGTCAACGTCTACTGCGCTTATGCCCAAAAACACCTCTTCGATCGAATCGAGCAGATCGATATCATTGACTGTAACGCCGGAGACAACGGTTTGCCGTTTGCCACCAATTTCGATCCGGAGACCAATATCCGCGAAATCCTGGCCCCTGCGTTCTTCTTCGAAGACGGTGAGTGGAAGAAAGTGGATCCGTTGAGTGTCTCCCGTGAATTTGACTTTCCTGTGGTTGGCCCACGGCGGGCTTATCTTATGGCCCATGAAGAGCTTCTGTCCCTGGCTAAGTATATTCGAGGAGTCCGAACGGTTCGTTTCTGGATGACCTTTACGGACCGGTACTTGACCCATCTTCGCGTACTTCAGAATGTGGGAATGACCAGTCTGGAGCCGGTCGAGTACGAAGGGGTGAAGATTGTTCCGATTCGATTCCTGAAAAAACTTCTCCCCGATCCAGCCACCCTCGGCCCAAGGACGAAAGGGAAGACCTCCATTGCTTGCATCATTCAGGGAGAAAAGGACGGCAAACTGCGTCGGGTTCGGATCTACAACGTCTGTGACCATCAAGCCTGCTACCGCGAGGTTGGCAGTCAAGCGATTGCGTATACCACAGGTGTTCCTGCGGTGCTGACCGCGAGGTTGATCTTAGAGGGACTTTGGCGTCGGCCGGGGGTTTATAATCCTGAAGAGATGGATCCGGATCCGTTTATGGAGAGGATCGGAGAGATGGGACTTCCGTGGCATGTGGAAGAGTTGGAACCTGAAGAACCCTGGCAGGTCAGCGGAGTTCCTGCCGTCGGAGTCGTAGCTTCTTAAACCGTGATGATCCAAGAGACTTTACCTGTACCGCGGGGGTGGGAGCGAATCCCAACCCCGGCTTATATTTTAGATTTGGGCCGGATTCGGCAGAATCTGGAGATCATCCGATCCGTCATGGATCGGACAGGGTGCCGGATTCTTTTGGCCCTGAAAGGATTTGCCGGGTGGTCCACTTTTCCTTTGATTCGCCAATACCTCTGCGGCGTTGCGGCAAGTTCTGTCTATGAGGCCCGTCTTGGCCGGGAAGAATTCGGCAAAGAAGTTCATGTCTATGCCCCGGCTTATAGCGACCAGGATATAGAAGAACTGATTCCCTTAGTAGACCATATTGTCTTCAACTCTTTCCATCAGTTTTACCGGTATAAAGATCGCATCCAATCTTCTGGGCGTCCGATTTCCATGGGGCTTCGCATCAATCCGGAGTACTCTGAGGTTGGCGTGGAGCTTTACAATCCCTGCCGCCGCCGCTCGCGTCTGGGGATTCGGGTTCAGGAATTTGAAGGAAAGGATTTAGATGGGATCGAAGGACTCCATTTTCATACCATGTGCGAGCAGAATTCTGATACCCTGGAACGGACCGTTCGGGTGGTAGAAGAAAAATTTGGTCCTTATTTAAAAGGACGGAAATGGATCAACTTTGGTGGGGGGCATCATATTAGCCGGCCGGACTACGATGTCGATCGCCTTTGTCGAGTGATTGAGGCCTTTCAGGAGAAATACCAGGTTCAGGTTTATTTGGAGCCTGGGGAAGCGGTGGTGTTAAATGCAGGGGTATTGGTGGCAAGCGTATTGGATGTAATAGAAAATGAAGTTCCGATTGCGATTTTGGACACCTCGGCTACGGCGCATATGCCGGATGTCTTAGAGATGCCGTATCGGCCGGAGGTACGCGGTGCCGGGGAACCCGGCGAGAAACCTTATACATATTTGTTAGGTGGGCTGACCTGCCTGGCCGGCGATGACATCGGTCTCTATTCCTTCGATCATCCCTTAAAACCTGGCGATCGGCTCATCTTCGAAGACATGGCCCATTACACCATGGTCAAAAACACCATGTTCAACGGCGTCCGCCTCCCTTCCATTGCTTTGTATGATCCGGACAAAGACGAGATCCAAATCGTTCGGAAGTTTGGATATGAAGATTATAAGAATCGACTGAGTTAGGGAAATAGCATGTATGAATTTTTATAACACAAGAAAGGAAAGTTACTTATAAGCGTATTTGCGAAAGAACTTAGCAACAGCATCCTTTTTCATTCTCCCTTCAGCTACAGCAGTGACCATCTCTACCAGAGCATCCTCGCTTGCGTGGATCTCAATGCCGTTAAGTTCGAGGAAAACCAAAGCACAGACTATCCCGGTTCGCTTGTTTCCGTCTATGAAAGGGTGATTTCGGACAATATGAAAGAGATAGGCCGCTGCCATCTCAAATAAGTCGTTGTGCAAAAACCGGCCTTTAAATCCTGCCATCGGCATAGCAATAGCTGACTGTAAAAGGTTAAGATCCTGGATACCAGGTGTACCGCCATAGCGTTCGATTTGATCGTTATGGATGCGTAACACCTCACTGAGACTCAGGAAGGTGGGAGACATGGATTATTCCGCAAGACGCTTAAGGGCACGGCTGTATTTCCGGTTCACCTTTTCGAGGGCCTTCTCGAACTTCTTCTGGCGTTTGGGGTCACGAATCGGGGAGATAATCAGGACTTGTCCATCAGTGGAAATCTCAAGTGGTGTGTCTGCATCGATCTTGAGTAGTTCCAAGATCGATCGGTCGATGACAAGTGCTAAAC
>CAZBKV010000074.1:0-7031 GCA_964492575.1 uncultured Verrucomicrobiota bacterium
GAACCCCTCCGGATGGCCGGATGGGATGGTGATTTCGTCGAGTAGCTCCTTCGGCATATCCTCTGGCAAGAACCCGTCTCCGGGCACCACCGCACCCCGCCAGTAAACTCGATCGGGTTGGTTGTTAAGATGGACGATGAGGCATTCGGGTTCTTCTTGTCGCCAACGGAGGGTTCCTTTGGTTCCCACAACCTCGATTCCCAGATCATTCTTATGGCCGATACAGATCTGGGAGGCCCGGACGATCGCCTTTCCACCGTTACTGAGCTCGCAATAGGCGGTAAAGTGGTCATCCAACTGCCGTCCGGGAACAAAGGTCTCTAAGCGGGCAGAGACGCGTTTGACTTCCAGACCGGTCACATACCGCAGTTGCATCAGTGCATGGGTTCCGATGTCCCCGCCACAGCCGGATAGGCCGGCGCGTTTCGGATCGGTCCGCCACTCAGCCTGTTGGCAACCGGTGTCTTCCAACTTGGTAGCTAACCAACCTTGGATGTAATAGGCATCGACCCAGCGGATTTCGCCCAACAGGCCGCTCCGGACGATGTAACGACTCAGGCGACTGGTCCAGTGCCCAAGATAGGTATGGGCTACGGCAAAGGGGATCTTTGTTTCCCGAACCTTTTTCACGAGCTGGGTGGCTTCCTCCAAATTCACCGTCAGCGGTTTCTCGCAGAAGACCGGGATCCCAGCGTTTAGGGCCTTCATTGCGGGATCAAAATGGACATGGTTAGGCGTAACAATAAGGATATAGTCCAGCCGCTCTTCCGGCGGAAGCTTGGCTTGATCAGCAATCATCTCATCGTAGCTGGGATAACCCTTGATCGGATAAGCCCAATTTTCCGCTTCTTCCAAAGCGATCTTCGGATCTGGGAAGAGCGCGCCCGCCCAGACGCGACGGGTTCCATCCATATTGATCGCACGTTGATGGGGATGAACGATGAAGGCGCCTCGACCGCCACCGACTAATCCGACTTTCAACGGTTGTTGTGCCATAATCTTTGCCTCCTTCCTGTTCTGGTTTTCTTTTTCCAGGTTTAGGAATTTCGTTGTTTGGTTTTATTGCGGTCTCCCCTTGGCAGGGTCGGTTGTTACCAAAGGGTGGACCGCACATTTACGAATTTAGGAGGCTACGATCCTAACCTTTACGGAGGCAAGGATTTTGTTGGGAAGGGAGAGCATCCCGGTAGGGTCGTAGCCTGTTTTGTTAACGATTTGTGGGGCTTTTCGACCGTTCCGAAGTGCAGGATGTTCGTTCCTCCCCCGATGAAGAAGGCTCCCTTGGCCCAGGGGGACAATGCTCCGTAAGAAAACGGGTCAAAAGCGTAAACAGATGCCGACGGGAGTTCATCCGCTCCAGAATGCTGTGTCGCCGATTGGGATAGACCATGATAGAGAATTGCTTGTTCCAGCAAATTAATTCATCAATCAATTCGACAACTCCTTCGTAATGGACATTATCGTCAGCGGTACCATGAACAATAAGGAGGTCTCCCTTCAGATTTCGAGCATGGGTGATCGGGGATCCAAGTCGATAACCTTCTGGATTTTCGTCCGGCATCCCCATGTATCGCTCCTGGTAGATTGTATCGTACAAGCGAAGATTCGGCACCGGCGCCACAGACATACCTACATGGTATAAGTCCGGATACTGGAACATAAGGTTAAGGGTCATGGTGCCGCCACCACTCCATCCCCAAACGGCCACTCGTTTAGGATCCAACCAATGCCACCGTTTCAACAAGGCTTGGAGAGCTTTGGCTTGGTCCCTGGGAGTGACAACACCAAACCTCCTGTAAGGATATTTCCGCCAAGCACGGCCTCGAGGAGCAGGGGTCCCCCGATTATCA
Organism: uncultured Verrucomicrobiota bacterium; assembly: GCA_964492575.1. Classification (GTDB taxonomy): domain Bacteria; phylum Verrucomicrobiota; class Verrucomicrobiia; order Limisphaerales; family CAZBKV01; genus CAZBKV01. Next base: position 1,851 of record CAZBKV010000074.1, read on the forward strand.
ACACTGAGGACCACATATCCCTTCTCGACTAACATTTGGTACCATAACCCGGTCTGACCTCGCCATTGATCCAGTACCGTTTGGGCCGCCGGTTCCCCATAAACATAAACCAGCACCGGATATTGTTTGGATTCATCGAAGTGGGCCGGACGCATATACCAACCGTCCAACACCACCCCCGGCTCGATTTGGACTTGGAAGAATTTCGTCTCCACCGGGTAAAGCCGCTTCAACTTCCGTCGCAACGCTGCGTTCTCCTCAAGGACCCGAACGGTCTTATGTTCTGGCAGATGAATCAGTTCAATCCGCGGAGGCATATTGAATCGGGACCATCGATGAATGGCCCAGTGGCCATCAGGGGAGATGTTATAGGAATGAACGCCGGGTTGGTCTTTGGGGGTCACCCGCTGAGGTCGGCCTCCCTGCCAGGGGATTCGGTAGAGATAGCGTTGGGTTGCATTTTTGGGAGAAGCCATGAAATAGATCCACCGATTCGTCTCTACCCCGACTACCGCAAGGACATCCATGGGGGCACGGGTCAGTTTCGTCCACCGTCCGTTCCGGATATCAATCCGATAGAGCTGGGCCCAACCGTCCCGCTCACTTCGATACAATAGGTAACGACCTTTGGGATCCAGCCAGCGCCAGTCATCACAGACCTCTACCCAGGCTGGATCGGTGTCCTGGGTGATGAGATGAACCTCTCCGGTTGCGGCATCCACACGGTAAAGGGCGTTGGTGTTTTGAAGTCGGTTGAGATACTGGACCACGAAGAACGTCCCGCTCGGATGCCAGAGGATACGAGCCGGATAATGGTCTCGGGGATCTCCGGGCAGTCGAGCCCAGACCGTCCGTCCCCCGAAAACGTCAACCACCCCAAGTCGAACCTCCGAATTCCGGGTTCCGGCTTTGGGATAGGGAATGGTGATAATCTTTGGGTACAAACCGGCTAGGTTATTGAGGAGGTACATCCGACCGACCCCGGTTGTATCGAATCGCCAGAAGGCGATCCGCGCCCCGTCCGGGCTCCAGGCAAAGGCCTTTCGCAGGGAAAGCTCCTCTTCATAAACCCAGTCTGTGGTGCCGTTGATGATGGTGTCAGACCCGTCCTGGGTCAGGGCCCGAATCCGTCCGGTTGCCGTATCTTCCACGTACAGGTTATTTTGTCGCACGTAAGCTACGTGGCGGCCGTCCGGCGAGAACGTGGCAAACATCAGACTGGAGGGCGGTGCCTCCGGACCGCCAAGCTTTCGCAACTGATGCGCCCCCAAATCCAGAACCCAGTAATCGCCTCGGGTGTTCCGGCGCCATACCCGACGGCTGTTGGCATAAAGAAGGAGGCGAGAACGCTGTGGGTTGAGTTGAACCTGTTCGACGGCAAGAGGGGCACGAAAGTCGGAGTAAAGAAACCGCTGTGCCGGGACATACAATGTCTCTTTGCCAGACTTACAATCGACCCGCATCAAATCTCGTCCGGATCGACCGTTTCCGGCGGATTTCCAGCGGAGGTATTCCCCCTCTTGCGGCCCCCAACAGGCGATGCTATAGCCGCGGGCGTTGAACTCGTTGCGAAGAAAGATTCGATCGATCGTCAGGGGTTCGTAGGCTTGAGGGGTTGAGGGAGAAGCTCCGGCCACAGCCGTAAGCCCCCATCCTATTACCCAAGCCACTCCAATACCCCATCCCAAAAGGAGAATCCGACTTCTTCTATAGCTTATCCGTCTCATATCTCCTGTTTTTATCGAAACAGAGCCAGGCAATCGAGCTTTTCCCACAGCCGTCGGCTTTCCTAAAGTTCATCCGAAAAATCGACTGGGCCGTTTGAATAGAGAGAAAACACCAGATCGAGGCATGGCCGCAATGGATTGGGGGCAAAGGATAGAATTTCTTGCGGCGGCTTGAGGACAAGCCGCCCTACCTCCAAAGGACATCCGGAAGATCATAAAAAGTAGGACGCGCTGTCCCCAACGCGCCGGGGAAAAGGGAAAATGAATTTCATGGCAGCGGTTTGGGAACAAATCGCCCTACCTGCCCTTGGGCATTCGAAAGGAAATTGAAAGGTAGGGCGCGCTGTCCTCAGCGCGCCGGAAAAAGAAAAATGAATTTCATGCGGCGGCTTGAGGACAAGCCGCCCTACCTCCAAAGGGCATCCGGAAGATCATAAAAAGTAGGACGCGTTGTCCCCAACGCGCCAAAAGAGACTCTTCTCCTTTTTCGGACAAGCTCTACGGTTCTTCTGCAGCTCCCCTTGCCAGCTCGTTTCCTAACTTTTCTGATCCAAAGAAAGAATCCTTTGTTTGACAGATCCAGCTCGGTCCGATAGCTCAAGAGGGAAGCGTGATGCGTCCGACGGTTCAATTTCAAGGTTATGTGGAGTTTGCGCCTACGTTCCGGCCACGGAGGGGGATTCGGCATGTTTTGTTTGATTTTGATGGGACGCTTTCTTTGATCCGATCCGGATGGCCGAACGTCATGGTCCCGATGTTTGTGGAGATGTTGCCTCCTCTGCCGGGGGAGTCGGAAGAAGACCGCCGGCGGCTGGCGTTCGAAGACATCATGCGTCTGAACGGCAAGCAAACGATTTATCAAATGATCCAGCTTTGCGAACGCATTCGAGAGCGAGGAGGAACCCCACGCGATCCGCTTTGGTATAAATACGAATACCTGCGGCGTTTGCATGATTACATCCGGGATCGGGTAGAGGGACTTCGTTCCAGACGCATTGAGCCGGACGAGTTGCTGGTTTACAAGGCACGGCCGTTCTTGGAAGAACTCAAACGTCGGGGTTTCCAGCTTTATCTGGCCAGCGGGACGGATGAACCGTTTGTGTGGGAAGAATGTCGGCTCCTGAAGATTGACCAATATTTTGCTCCCCATATCTACGGGGCCTTGGATGATTATAAACGGTTCTCGAAAAAGATGGTGATTGACCGGATTTTGACCGAAAACCGGATTCCCGGCGCTCAGCTCTTGGCCTTTGGCGATGGCTATGTAGAAATTCAGAACACAAAAGAGGTGGGAGGTTTGGCGGTGGCTGTGGCTAGTGACGAAGCCCATAACGGTTCCGGCCAGGTGGATGCCTGGAAACGGGAACGGCTTTTGGGTGTTGGGGCCGATGTGGTCATCCCGGACTATCGGGACGCTATAACGTTATTAGACATTTTAATCGAGGACGAATCATGAAACGGATAGCGTTCCAACCTCCTCCGCCGTTGGAATTGGAAAAAGTTCGCGTTTATCCCCTACGCGAACGGAAACACCTTCTTCGGCTCAAAGAGATCCTGGTCGAACCGGCCGACCCTCCTCAACCTCCTCCTAGCTCGGTGGCCCAGTGGATCGACGAATGTGCCCACCGCATTTTAGAAGCCCGATCGCGCGGGGCCGGAGTCATCCTGATCTACGGCGCTCACCTGATCAAAAACGGTGGCCAGCTCCTGTTGAATCGGCTCATGGATTTTGGCTGGGTTACCCATCTGGCCACCAACGGCGCAGGAATGATCCATGACTGGGAGTTTGCTTTCCTGGGGCAGAGCACCGAAAGCGTCCGCGCCAATGTACAGACCGGCACGTTCGGAACGTGGGATGAGACAGGACGTTACTTGAACCTTACTGCCCTCCTTGCCGGCCTTTCCGGGGAAGGTTGGGGGCAGGCAGTAGGACGTTTTATCCAACAAGACGGTTGCACCTTGCCGAATCCAAAGGAGCTGGAAGAGAAGATCCGAAACGATCCGACGCATCCCCTTACACCGGCCCGAGCCGAGCTGCTTTCCATGATGAAAAAACACCAACTGTCAGCCGGTCCCATGCTGGTTCTTCACCCGTACCGAAACGCCTCCGTCCTGGCTCATGCTTTCCGCTGCTCCGTTCCTCTTACCATCCATCCTGGCATCGGCTACGACATCTACACCAATCATCCGATGTTTTGCGGGGCGGCCATCGGCCGGGCTGCAGCAATGGATTTTCGGAAATTCGCCGGGTCGGTGGCCACGCTGGAAGGCGGCGTGGTGATAAACATCGGCACCGCGGTGATGGGCCCTCAGGTTTTCGAGAAAAGCCTCTCCTGTGTCAATAACCTCCGCATCCAACAAGGCAAAGGCCCCGTTCAAGGCCACTGGATCTACGTGGTGGACATCCAGGACGCCGGTGGTTGGAACTGGGAGGAAGGAGAACCGCCCCCTGACAACCCGGCCTATTACCTCCGTTTCTGCAAGAGTTTTTCTCGGATGGGCGGCACGATGCGCTATGTTCGGTGCCACAACATCACCTTTCTCCACAACCTCTTCCATCGACTGGCCGAGCTGTCGGGTCGCCCGATTCGTTCAACCCAAGACCCGGAACCTTCCGGCCGAACTAAAATACCATGAACTGGGAATCCAAACTGCAAGAGGTGACAAGTCGCTATGGGGAACTTCGGATCGCCATCATTGGTGATTTTTGTTTAGACCGATATTTTGAGATCGATCCGGAAAAGCGCGAAACTTCGATCGAAACCGGGTTGCCTGTGTACAACGTGGTCCGGATTCGAAACCAGCCCGGCGGCGCTGGAACGATTCTTCAGAACTTAATCGCCCTCGGTATCGAACGAGCCTACCCGGTCGGATTCTACGGCGAAGACGGCGAAGGTTATGAACTCCATCGGGCAATGCTCCGTTTGGGGTCGGTCGACCTGAGTTACTTCCTCCAGACCCCCCAACGAGTGACCTTCACTTACGGCAAACCGCTCCTCTTATATCCGGATCGCCCGCCCGAGGAACAGAACCGCCTGGACATCAAAAACTGGACTCCAACCCCTCCCCAACTCCGTCAACAAATCGTCCAGGCCATCCAGGCAGTCTGGCCGAAAGTCGACGCCGTCATGGTCCTGGAACAAACCGATTATCCGGAGACCGGGGTCATTACTCCTGAAGTCCTTCACACAATCGGTGAGCTGGCCTCGCAAGATCCAGACAAGCCGATCATCGGGGATAGCCGACGGGGGCTTTGCGGCTGGCCTTCGATCATTTACAAAATGAACCGTCAAGAGCTCAAAATCCTGACCGGTCAATCCACCGACTCTCTTGCGGACGTTGCTGACCGCGCCCAAACGCTCAGCCACCGCACCGGTCGGCCGGTCATTATTACCCTTGCCGAAAAGGGCATTCTTGGAGCTACCCCCGATGGCCAGACCTATCATATGCCCGC
>CAZBKV010000074.1:7041-8084 GCA_964492575.1 uncultured Verrucomicrobiota bacterium
TTACCCATCCGAGGGCCTATCGACATCGTCGGCGCTGGGGATACCGTCTCAGCCAATCTCCTTACGGCCCTGGCTGCAGGGGCCGATCTGCCCACTACCCTCTTACTGGCTGCCTTGGCCGCCTCCATCGTCATCCATCAGCTTGGCACCACCGGGACGGCAACCGTCCCTCAAATCCTCGATCTCCACCGCCGCTATCCAGATTACACCCCACGCCGATTGTAGTGGGGGCCCCGGCCAACTCGAAGGAAAGCCAAGCAGGAATATCAAGCTTCTGATTCCTAACTGGAAGCTAAGGAGAGCCTTTGACTCCCCCTCACCAAAGGAAGGACTTTTGTTCGGCCAGGACGGTGTCACCCTCTCGCAGCGTGACCCGCCAGGCCAAGACCTTTCCCGCCTTCTTATAGGCATCCCCGAAAAGACGGATCCGAGTCCATCGACCAAATAGTTTGGGCGGCTGGACTGTTTTCGTGAGTACCAACGGATGCATTTTCGGGTGTTTCGTGGTCACAACTTCTACCCGAATTTGGAGGGGACCATGGACTTTTTTCGCCTTCCAATGAATCTCAAACTGTACCCCATGACATGCTTCAGGATGCTGCCGCAACCAAGCCTGATACGCGTCCCGATCAAAGAGACTGGGGGACAAAGCATGCCGTCCTTTCTGATCCAGAAGATGGACCAGGACCTTGGAGATCTTCCCTTCTGCGCTGTAGGTTTGCAGTGGGAAAGCAAATAACAGAAGAACTGTTAAAACTCGAACCCATCCCATGATGTTATTTAGCAGAGCCTAGAAACCCGTGGCTGACAAGCCAGAAAAATGGGGGGAGAAAGAAAGATTTTCTTGCCAAAGAAAATAAGAAAATGACATGGCGTACTGGGAGACCGGACCAGTACGCCATGCCTACTCAACCCATGCAACCAACCAACAACCCTTTCCCATCCCTTGTGGCCCCAGTCTAACCCACTCGGCGGCCTCAAGGAAAAATAAAGCAAATTCTGTGCCAATTTTAGACTAAATGAGCTGCCCACCCGCCTTAACC
>CAZBKV010000074.1:8094-9396 GCA_964492575.1 uncultured Verrucomicrobiota bacterium
TCTTACGGACTGCGACTCTGGCCACAGGAGCCGCCTCCTTAGGGGTGCCCAATCTGTTTTTTGCCTGGGGCGCCAACAACAAACTGAATGTGGCCCAGATCGGCGCCGGCGGCAAAGGCAGAAGCGATACCGATCATTGCGCCACCGAAAACATCGTCGCCCTCTGCGATGTCGATGAACGACAGGCCACTCCTCAACGCAAAAAATATCCCAAGGCCAAGTTCTACCGCGATTTCCGGAAGATGTTGGAGGAGATGGAGAAACAGATCGACGCTGTTATCGTCTCCACTCCAGACCACTGCCATGCGGTGGCGGCCTCGATGGCCATGAAAATGGGCAAACACGTCTATGTCCAAAAACCGTTGACCTACTGCGTTTACGAGGCCCGGTATCTCCGACAGCTCGCCAAGGAGACAGGAGTGATTACCCAAATGGGGAACCAAGGCAGTGCGGAAGACGGGCTGCGTCGTGCGGTAGAAGTCATTCAGGCGGGTGTCATCGGTCCGGTCCGGGAGGTCCATGTCTGGAGCAATCGTCCTATCTGGCCGCAAGGAATTGACCGCCCGAAAGGTTCAGACCCAGTACCTCCTACTCTCAGTTGGGACCTGTGGATCGGGCCTGCCCCCTGGCGGCCTTACAAGAAGGGAGTCTACCATCCCTTCAATTGGCGGGGTTGGCAAGACTTCGGCACCGGTGCCCTCGGCGATATGGCCTGCCATACCGCCAACATGCCGTTCCGAGCCCTCAAACTCGGATATCCGACCGAAATCGAGGCCGTCTCCAGCCCGATGAACAACGAAACCTACCCGTTGACCTCCAAGATCCGCTTCCAATTCCCCGCTCGAGGGAGCATGCCACCGGTGACGTTCTGGTGGTACGACGGGAATCCCGGCGAAAAACGCGTCAAAATCTACCGTCCCGATCCAAGTATCACCAAAGACATCGTGGAATTGCTGGGCAAACTTCCCGGCAGCGGCTGCTTGATTATCGGAGATAACGGCCAACTCTTCTCCCCCGACGATTACGGTGCCCGGTTCTACCTCAAACTCAAAGGAGACAAGGAATTCGTCGATGGCAACAAACACCCTGCCGCGAAAAATGTCCCGCAATGGATCCCACGTAATACCTTCTCTGGAAGTGCCGATCATCGCCATCACCAGGAATGGATTGCCGCAATCAAGGCCAACAAACCGGAGATGTGCTACTCTCGATTCGACATCGCTGCTTACCTGACTGAGATTATCCTCCTTGGTTGTGTGGCGTTGCGAGCTCGGCAGAAGCTGATCTGGGACGGTCCGAATA
>CAZBKV010000075.1:0-9297 GCA_964492575.1 uncultured Verrucomicrobiota bacterium
TGTTGCGGTAGGGTGCATTGTCCCCAACGCGCCGAGATAAGAAAGAAAGACGGATGCCCCTTTTCCGGACAAGCTTTAGGGTTGGACGATGTGTTGGTGGAACTAACCAGGCATTGGCTGGTTTGACTTTGGCCTTACGAAACACCCACCTGATTGCGTTGGTCGGTCTGGTCACTGATGGGAACGAGGAAGGTTGGTGGGGGAATTGATCGAGAGGGAGTTTGGGATTCGGCTTTCGGTGTGGACGGTAGGGAGGTATTTGCGGCGATAAGGATTTATGCTGCAGAAGCCGTTTAGGAAGGCCTATGAGCAGAATCTGAAGGAGGTGTGAAGCGATGGGTGGAGGAGGAGTATCCGTAGAGATTCAGAACAAGGCACAAACAGGGTTTAGAGGAGGTGGAAGGGGAATGCGAGGACCTATCTGCGAAACGCGCGAAGATAATTTTATATCGTCAAAAGTAATTTTCGAATAAAAGCCGTTTGATATGCAAGCCAGTGTCGCTTATTAAGTATTCGGAGTAACATTAAATTTTTATAACAAGCCGTTTAGGAGTTTTCGTTCAAACTGCTCTGGGGACCATAGAAAGCGAAATCGGCGGGCGCGTTGCTGGAATGCCTCTACCTCGGCTTTACTCATCCCTGCAATTTGTTCGAATATCCGATGCAGTGCAACCGCATTGCCTGAGGGAAACACCAAACCAACTCGATGATGTTGTGTAAAATACCCGATGAGATATTCATTGGAAGCGATGACCATTTTCCCGGCTCCCATCGCTCGGGAAAAGACGCCACTTGTTTCAAAGTGCCCTCGATAGGGAAGGAGGACTATATCGGCAGCCGCAAAGAGAAGTTTCTCCTCCTCAATGGTGACAAACCGGTCAATAACAATGCTTCTTCCGTTTGAGACCAACTTTTTCTGAAGCTTCCGGAGAGAAGGTTGTGAGGGTTGTTGGCCGGCGCAGACAAGAAGCAAGCGTTTTGGATCTTGAAGCGTATTCATCGCTTCTAAGACCAAATCCAGTCCCTTTCGGCGATAAGGTCCACCGTAAAAGAGTAGGACTCTTGCATCATCCGGGATCCCGAATCTTCGCCTTGCCGCTTGAGGATCCCGTTGAAAATCTGGTGGATAAGGATCAGGAAGCCAACGAATGGGAAGGTGAGGATGTTGCTTTCTGATTTCCTTATAAAGCCAGGGATTGAGAAGGTAAATTTGGTGAAACCAATTTTCTTGAATGAGTTTGAAAAAACCGATGTGTTTGATCCATGCAGAGAAGGATCGATTGGATGGTGATAAAAAACGGGGGCGGAGGTAAATTCCGGCCAATTTTCCTTTTAAGGTCCGAGGCGGTCGGATCCCCAAAAAGGCCCTTCGCCAAAGACCAGAGGCAATTTCATTAAGATTCGGTAGGAAGACCAAATCGACTGCTTGGGTAGAAGAGAGAAAGTGAATTGTTTTCAAAGCATTGCCCTTTATCCAACGCCCTCGAAAATCTTTTACAGCGATTTTTTGAAAATCGTCCCATCGGTCCCCGAAATGATCCTGAAAACGCTCTAAAGCAGTGGCAGAAAAATCAATTCCAAGAAGAACCTCTCTGGAGATTTTTTCTAAAATCGGAGCAATGAGGGCCGACCAACCTGGATGATGCCCACTGCTTCGGGGCTCAAAGAGTAAGATCCGTTGGAAAGGTTTGGAATTCATGATGGGTCCTCTGATGGGGATTTCTGTTGGTTTTGAAGGGCAAGAGCGTAACGGAAAAAGGTATATGTAGCACCCAGCCAGGCCACCGCGCATCCTTGCCAGCCATCCAGGAATCCCAAACGAAGGATGTAGCTTCGAAAGAAACGCCAGAGAGGACGGATAAGAAGATCATAATGATGGACTTTTTTCCCTGTGCGTCGACATTGTTCTACAAATGTTTGACTATAGGAAAGAGCCTTTTGGATTTGAAAGGAGAGTTGATCGCCAGGGAAGTGAAGGATGGGGGCATGGAGTGTTCCGATTCGTCCTTGGATTCGCAAAGCGGCATGCGGTTCTTCCCCGGCCCAGTGCGCCGCCCCGCGTTTCCAAAGGCGGATTTGACGATCCGGATACCAATCCCCGTGTCGAATCCAACGCTCGCAAAATCGAGTCAGTCTTGGAATGGAAAAAGCGGCGTATTTCTCCAGGGAATGAGGCTTTGATAAAAAGAGTTTTTGGAGTTCGGTTTGGAGCTGGGGGGATAGCGCTTCGTCAGCGTCGAGGTTCAGAATCCACGGTTGGGAGATCTTTTCCGATGCCGAATTTTTTTGTCCAATAAATCCTTTCCAAGGCTCCTGGTAAACTTTGGCGCCGTATTTCGCGGCAATGGAGGCGGTTTCGTCTTGGGTTCTTTGGTCCACAACGACTACGATTTCGGAGACGATCGGCCGGAGACTTTCTAAAGCCCGGCCGATACGCTCGGCTTCATTGCAGGCTACGATACAAGCGCCGATCGGCAAAGGATTCCTAGCTGGATGAGACAAACTTGAGTTCATAATTCAGGATGAGGGTTGTCGGGTTCTAAGAACCGGCGGAGTAAGCCGTGATAGGCATCGATCCGACGATCCCGAAGGAAAGGCCATTGTCGGCGCACGGTTTCGATGCGGGTCCGATCGATTTCTACAACAAGAGTAGAGGGTTCCTTCTCCGGGGCTTGGGCTAAGATTTCTCCAAGCGGCCCGATTACAAGACTGGATCCCCAAAATTCAATCCCGGAGGAAGAAGCGTTTTCTGTTCCGTTGGGACGGGGTTCCCAACCCACGCGATTGACGGCGGCTATATAACAGCCGTTCGCGATGGCATGGGATTGCAACATGATTTGCCACGCGTGAAGGAATTGTTCCCCTCCCTGTTCTTTTTCTCCCGGAAGCCATCCAATAGCCGTGGGATAAAAGAGGATCTCGGCCCCGGCTAGGGCCGCCAGCCGGGCGGCTTCCGGAAACCATTGGTCCCAGCAGATCAGAACACCGATCGTTCCATAGCGGGTCTTCCAAGCTCGAATCCCCAGGTCACCCGGTGTAAAATAAAATTTTTCTTCGAACTGCGGATCGTGGGGGATATGCATCTTTCGGTAACGGCCCAGGAGCGTGCCATCGGCGTCGATCACTACCGCGCTGTTGTAGTAGAGTCCGGGGGCTTGCCGTTCGAACAGGGAGCCTATGACTACACAGCTTGTTTGGCGGGCAAGGTCTTGGAGCCGCCTGGTTGTAGGGCCGGGAATCGGTTCGGCCAGATCAAAGAATCGTTCTTCAAGGACCTGGCAAAAATAACGGGTAGTAAAAAGTTCCTGTGTGCAAAGGATTTGAGCCCCCTGGGCTGCGGCGATTCGACCGGCCTCCAGAGCACGTTCCAGGTTTTCCTGGGGATCGGGTCCACAGGCATGTTGAAGGAGTCCGATTCGAATCGTCGAGGGTTTTAGCGGCCGGTTCATAGGAACATCTTAAGCCCGATCTTTTCGTTCAGCGAGGCGGATTCGCAGTCAAAAGAAAGAACGGGATCAAGCACCTTGCGCGGAGTTTTCTGGATCTTGGAAGAGTTTTTGCACCTGGGAAGCCACGCGGAGTCGCAGGCCTTGAAGGTGGATGAAACCGGTGGCGTCATCGGGGTTATAAGCTTGGGTGGTGTCGGCTTCCATCGTAGCGATTTGAGGATTGTAGAGGCTGTAAGGAGATTTGCGACCGGCGACCATGACATTGCCTTTGTAGAGTTTCAGACGAACCGTTCCGGTGACAAATCGCTGGGTCTCATCCACAAAGGCCTGAAGGGCCAACCGTTCCGGGGAAAACCAAAAGCCGTAATAGATGAGCTCGCTGTAGCGGGGGATTAAGGAATCCCGCAGGTGCATGACTTCGCGGTCCAGGGTCAATGATTCGATCTGACGATGCGCGAAGTGGAGGATAGTTCCGCCAGGGGTTTCATACACTCCGCGGGATTTCATACCGACAAAACGGTTTTCGACCATATCCACTCGGCCGATACCGTGTTTCCCGCCGAGCTGATTCAAGGTCCGCATCACTTGATAAGGGGTCATTCGCTGGCCGTTGACCGCCACGCAGTCTCCTTGTTCAAAGTCTAGAGTGATGTATTCGGGTTGATCCGGGGCGTCTTCCGGGGCGACGGTAAGCCGGAACATGTCTTTGTTTTCCGGGCTGAAGGCATCGAACCAGGGATCTTCCAAAATCCCGGCTTCATAGGAAATGTGTAGGAGGTTGCGATCCATAGAATAGGGTTTTTCGGCCGTGGCAAGGACCGGGATCCTACGTTCTTGGCAAAATTGGATCATCTCCCGTCGGCCGGGGAATTTCTCTCGAAATCGTGCTTCCCGCCAGGGAGCAATGACTTTTAGGTCCGGGGCTAGAGAAGCCACCGTCAGTTCGAATCGGACCTGGTCGTTGCCTTTTCCGGTGGCGCCATGGGCTACGGCCTCAGCCCCTTCTTTTCGGGCAATCTCGATCATCCGCTTGGCAATCAATGGCCGGGCAATGCTGGTGCCCAGAAGATATTGCCCTTCATAGATCGCATTGGCCCGGAGCATCGGGTAGATGTAATCTCGCGCAAACTCCTCCTTAAGATCTTCGATGTAGACTTTAGAGGCCCCGGTCCGTAGGGCTTTTTCTTCTAAACCACTAAGCTCTTCTTCTTGGCCAATGTCGGCACAAAAGGCGATCACCTCAGCCTGATAGGCCTCCTTTAGCCAGGCAAGAATGACCGATGTATCGAGTCCACCTGAGTATGCCAACACAATCTTCATAGAAGCCTGATTAGGCTATAGAGGGATCTTCGCCAAGCGGAAAGTGAGGCCGAAAGCGAAATCTGCTCCCTTACGACGAGGGGTGGCTTCATCGGGAACCAACCTTCTTCGGTCTTCATCAGTTAGCCCTATGATCAAAAGGCATGGGAAAGTATTGACGTGAGGGCAAAACAAACAGGTTCCCCACCGCTGGGGAACCTTATGCCCGTTGGAATAGAATGTCCCAGAAAAAGAGGCTTATCGAGGGCGTTGTGACGGTGTCTGCCAGTGTTTATGCCAATGCAAAGTCCACAACTTTTCCAAACGAACCAGGGCAACGTGGCCATCCATGAAGGCAATATTAATTGCTCCTGGGAGGGCCTCGTCAGGATTGATCTTGCGAGGAGCCGCTTTGGGTGAGACTCCGCCATGTCGGGCAATGCAATAGCGGCCTATTCCGTTATATACGGAGCTGTTGTTTGGGGTAGAGCCGTGATAGAGATCAGGTGGAGGCGGATCCTTTTCCGTCGGCCAGGCATCCACCCACATCGCATCACCGAACACAGGGGTTTGGCTGGTAGATTCAATATCGCTTTCGCGGCGGTATTGGTAATTGGAGTGACCTCGGAAAGCGCCGGTGGAATACAACCAGCCATTGTAGGCGTAGCTGCCGGTATACGGTTTCGGTCGCGAGCTCCCTGCCCAATACCAGGTTTGGTCTGCGGTGCCGTAGTAGGGAAGGTTACCCCCAGGTCGAACTCGCTGCAGAGGATCTTTGGTAGAAGGACAGACCCGGATCTCGTCTACCTTGGCTTGATAATCCATTAAGATGGCCATCCAGAGATCCTGACCGAGGGTATAGGGGACACTTTTACCGTAGTCGTTGACGTACATGAAGTGCGCAATGGTCATTTGTCGGAGGTTATTGGCGCATTTGATAGTCTTGGCCTTTTCCTTGGCCCGACCAAGGGCGGGCAAGAGCATCCCTGCCAAGATGGCGATGATGGCAATCACCACCAGCAGTTCAATCAGTGTAAATGCGGAAAATCTAATATTCTGATTTTGTAGTTTCATAACTCGATTCTCCTTTTTGAATTTGGAAAATCATTTACAACCTAAAAATTATGCTTTTAAATGGGTCCTTGTCAAGAAAATAAATTTTATCAGTTTTGTGTTATTTTAGACGACCGGGAATGTAGGAATATTCAATAAAAAACGGCGACCGGCCTCCTGCCGACCGCCGTAAAGGTGTTACTCCTTTGGAACTTTACCGCTGGATCACCCGGAAGAACATCTGTTTTTCTGTGGGCTGAACAGTCAACGGCGATGTAGCCCCTTCCACATCGGTCCACGGACCGTTGATGGTCGGCGCTTGCTGGAGGGTGCCGTTCTCCCAGGTGATGACGATGCCTTGCTCGGTGCGCTCGATGGAGAGGGTCGGCGGCTTCAGAGGTGGCTGCCCAGCAAGGTAGTGCGTGAGGATCTGGGCCGGGGTCAGGACCTTATTGTAATAAGCCACCTCGTCGACGACGCCTTCGAAGAAGTAGTTACCGTCCGGATTTTCGGTGGCGCCCGCACCGATCCGGAAGACCGCTTCGTCGTTCGGGGAGAAGGTCATTTCTCCCTGGCCGACCAGGCGGCCGTTGACATAGAAGCGAGCCACCGAACCATCGTAGGTCCCGACCAGGTGATACCACTTATTCAGTTCAACAGCCGGTCCGACTACATGGCCCCAACCGTTGCCGGTTCCAAGCCAGAGCTGCCAGGTATCATTCATCGCAGCGTAGATGATGTAACCCCGTTGTGGGAAGTCGGCTCGGGAGGTGACCGGCGAACGGTAGGTCCCTTGACCGCCGGTGACCATGGCCCAGCATTCGATGGTGAACTGGTCGGTATTCAGATCGGGTGAGTAGGGGACCTCAACTTTCGTGTGATCACTAGCTATGAATTGGGCTGCCGTGTTGGGATCATGGGCAATAGCGCCCGGAACCCCGAGAACTACGCCATTCGTATAGGTCCCTGGATGAGCTCCCATTTCATCGGCCGCTGTGGTCCCACTCGTCTCGCCCAATCGCCAGTAGGCGACCGGTCCATCGTTCTTTACGACCTGGCTGTAGGGTTCGGTTGGAACCTGAACAATGTCCAGCGTAGCCGGTTGGCTGGTAATCGTTCCGGCCGGATTCTTCACAACCACAGTGTAAGATCCAGCGTCCTTGGCTGTGACATTCTCAATCGTGAGGGTCTTATTAGTCGCGCCGGGGATATCTTGGCCGTTGAATTGCCATTGATAAGTAAGCGGCAAACTTCCAGCGGCCACGACCGAGAAGGTCACTGTTTCGCCCTCCAGAGCGGCCACAGATTGGGGCTGCTGCGTGATGGAAGGCGGAGTACCGGCTCCCATCGCTGCGGCGTAGTGGAGCTGAACTTGCTCTGGAGTCAACGCATGGTCGTAGTAAGCAACCTCATCTACATCCCCATCGAAGTAGAAGTTAGGAGCCCCACCTGGACCGGATCCGGCGCCGATGTGGAACGAGAAGGCCGTGTTGGGAACATAGACAGACTGGGCCTCTCCTACAAGGGCGCCGTTGACGTAGAATCGAACCGTTGTGCCGTCATAGGTACCGACTAAGTAGACCCATTGATCTTCTTGGACTTGCGGGCCTTGCAGCTGGGTCCAATGTCGATTGCTACGGCCGACCCAGAATTGCCACCGGTTGTTCCGGCCTGCGTAGATACACCAACCTTCGGCAACTGGCCCGTTTCGGTAGGTGACCGGGGAACGCCAGCCGGAGCTGCCCGGATTGACTCGGGCCCAACATTCGATGGTGAATTGCTGGCCGTTGAATTCCGGAGCGTTCGGAATGTCGACATAAGTCTGGATGTCCGCAATAAAGCTTACTGCGGTATCTGGATCGTCTTTGATCGCGCCGGGCATGCCCAGAATCGGACCGTTGACGTAATTTCCGGTATGGCCGCCGGCATAGTCGAAGGCGTTCGTCCCATCGATTTCACCCAACCGCCAGTAAGCCAGCGGGTGATCCTGCATCACCGCCCATGGATAGGTGTATTCTTTGAAGGTGATGACCGTGAGGGTTGCCGGCTGGCTTTCGGTGCTTCCAGCGCTGGAGGTAACCACGACCGTGTAATTCCCTGCTTGTTCGGGTTGGACGTTGGTGATGACCAAGGTCGCGTTCGTGGCTCCTTCGATCTCCTGACCGTTGAATTTCCATTGGTAGGAGAGATAGGTGGCACCGATGGCCTGGACATGGAAGACGGCGCGACCTCCGGCGTAGACCTTCACGTTTTCGGGTTGCTGGGTAATTGTGGGGACTTCAGTCGCCTTGACGGTGATGGTGACCGGATTGCTGGTGGTGGAGCCGTGCGGATTGGTCACTACCACATCGTACTGTCCGGTGTCCTCAACCGTCGCGTTCTCGATGGTAAAGACTCGGTTGGTCGCCCCTTCGATCGGCTGTCCGTTCTTCCGCCATTGGAAGGTGACCGGCGGTTCACCGGCTGCATCGACAAAGAGAGTGAAGGAACCTTCTTCGTAGATTGGCTCGGTGGGAGCCGTCGGTTGGGTCAAGATTTGCGGAGGCTCAAACGAACCGAATCCAGCGTAGGCCAGGGTATAGATTTCCCCAGGGGTCAGGGCTCGATTGAAGATGGCTACTTCATCAATCACTCCGCTGTAGAAACGGTTGCCGGTGTCCAGACCGAATCGTAGCGGTCCATTAAACTCTTCCAGATCATGTGGAATCGCATTCGTTGCTGCCATCATTTGGATTCCATCATAGAGATACATAACAGCCTTGTCCGGTTGGACCACGAGGGCGACGAAGTTCCAGCAGTAATCCAGAGGTTGTAGACCGGAATCCCAGTTGTAGGTGGAGGGCAAGTCGTTCCAGTGATAGCCAAGATGGCCGCTGTCGCCGTGGTAGTCAATTCCGGCGACGGTATTTCCACCGCGGCAGAAGACGATTCCGGCCCAGGCCGTTTCGTTTCCGTAGGGCTGGATCCAGCAGGTGATGGTGACGGTGTTGGTATTGAGGTTCAAAGGATTATTAACAATAACGTAGCCCGAAGTTCCGTCGAGCTCCACCGCTACATTGTCGGATTCGAATCCCGGATTGACCGGGGCTTGCGGTCCTATTTGTCCAGGGTTCGAGCCCGGTTGGTAAACGGCGTTATAGTCCTCGCCCAGGCTTCCTAGATTGATGCTCTCGGTTCGATTCGGTTGGTCATCCAACCGCCAATAAGCGATGGGGTTGTCGCTCAGGACCAGTTGGTCGTAAGGGGTGGTTCGATTCGGATCGAGGGCGTTGTTGTAGTGGGCCTGGATCGTGTCTGGGCTGAGGACTTTCGTATAGATCGCTACTTCATCCACCACGCCGTTGAACCAGAAGGCATGGTCACCACGGGCTCCGATTCCTAGGGGTTGATCCGGGTTCGGTGCGTAGTTGGAAGTTTGGGCTGTGGCCTCGGCCTCTCCGTTGACGTAAAGGGTGACGGTGTTGCCGTCATAGGTCACCACCAGGTGATACCATTG
>CAZBKV010000076.1:0-2063 GCA_964492575.1 uncultured Verrucomicrobiota bacterium
ATCCAACACAACACAAGCACACTAAACACCGAAGGCAATCGAGAAGGGGTCAACCCAATCCCAAACATCCGAAACGAAAGCGCAACGACCCAATAAAACAACGGAGGCTTATGAAACCGCAGGCTCCCATCCGCAAACCGTGGAACCCCATACCTGCCGGTTTCTAGCATCTGAATCGCCCCATCCGTGTAAAACCGCTCATCCCCATGGTAGCGAACCGACTGGGAAGTGTGAATCCAGAGGCAAACCCCTAAAATCAATAGCACCCCCCCTATCCTTCCTACGATCGGGGGAACGGTCGGTTTTCCCTCTTCCTTCACCATCAATGCGGTCTTACCCTACCTCCCTCCCCAAGGGCAAGCCTTCCCCTTCCAATCCCCATCCCATAACAAAACCGGCCGTTCTTTCCGAACGACCGGTTGAAACCACCGTCTCTTATCCCCTAAACAAAACACCCCCTCTCTAACTCTTTTTTGATGTATGCGCGTTAAAGAGCGAGAGCTCTCGCACTACCCGTTGACTCGAACATTTAGGACAACGGACTTTCTTCGTCTCCATCTCCTTCACACTCATCACTTCAGTGAACTTATGCCCGCACTTTTGACATCGGTATTCGTACGTCGGCATAGGCCACCTCCTTTGTTGCTGCTTTCAAACTCTTACAAAAATCAACTCTCCTCCTTTTTCAATCAATAAATCTAATAAACAACCTCTCCCCTTCGACAAGGATGAAAATCCGTTTTTTCTTCTCTTCAGATGAATTGTTATCCCGAAGGGAAGAGAAGGAGATTTATTGTTGACATCGATAAATCACCACAAACGTCTGATCGTCTTCTTGAGGAGCGTTTTCCGTAAACGCATCCACCGCGCTCAGTAAAAACATCGCTATCGTCCCCGCCGATCCCGCTTGGGAAGCCGTATCTCTCAACGCCTCGGCCAACCGTTCCTCTCCAAACTGTTCACGCTCCCCCGCTGCTCCCTCTTCCGACTTCGACAACGGTCGATGCGCCTCCGTAATCCCATCCGTATATAACACACAGGCGTCTCCAGGGTCCAAAGAAACGCTCATCAGCGAGTAACTAGCTTCCGAAAGAACCCCAATCGGAAGTCCCGGCTTCCCAATCCACTCTATCCGTTCTTCCTTCTGTCGCCATAGAACCGGAGGAGGATGCCCTGCCAAAGCGACATAAATCTGCGCCCCTTTCCCCCTTTGTTGTGAAGAAGAAGGTTCAAGAAGGACCAATCCTACCGTCGCATACCGTTCCGCATGAATAAAATCAGGGGCCAAAACCCGATTCAACTCTCCCAAAATTTCATCCGGCCTCTCTATCGAACGGGCTAACGTTCGTAAAGCCGTCCGTAAAACCACGGCCAAAAATGCCGCCGAAACCCCCTTCCCCATCACATCCGCTACCGCAATCAAAACTCTTCCATCTGGAAGTTCAATAAAGTCATAAAAATCCCCTCCTGTCTTGCGCGCACTTCGACACACCCCTCTCACTTCTACATCTCCATATTCTACCTGTCGTTGCTGGGGTAACATGGATTGTTGAACTTGGGCCGCGATATCTAACTCATGTTCCATTAACTGAGCCTGAGTCCGTCTTTCTGCAAGTCGAATATTTGCAATCTGAGTAGCCACAAATTCCGTCACCATATTCACCACATTTACATCAAACGCTGTAAACGCGTTTTCTGGATCCTGCCGCACAATCGTAATCGTCCCATAACATTCCCCTTCGGTAGCCTGAAATGGATGAACCACTGCATGAGCAAAAGACAAAATTTTCCGCAAAGGCTCATCAGAAGGTAAATCCTCCCCCCATCCAATCCATCGATCCATTCCTGTCACAAGAGCCGCCGCCTCAACCGAGTGAAATTGATCTTCACCCTCTTCCTGTGAAGATTCATATCCTCTCCTTTGAGATAATTCCTCCCATGAAATAGGGACAGGAACAGGAAGAAGTGGCCCTATGGTCTCCGGATAATAAGCTACGGCTTTTAATTCTACTCCTCCATGCTCTGCGGAAGAATTTGGCCGGCATTGAGCCAAACGTAAAATC
>CAZBKV010000076.1:2073-4678 GCA_964492575.1 uncultured Verrucomicrobiota bacterium
CATAAAGACGCTGAATTTCTTGAATAAACCCCTCCATATCCTTTCGATCCTTCTCTATCTGCCGATTCTGCTTGGGATCAGAACTAACCGGCAGCGGCGCTACCCGCATGCGCCTCTTATACATGAGGAGTAAATTCCCTTTTTTACTCCGTAAATACCGAACTTGATCACAAACACGCCAAATAATTGGCAACCCTCGGCCGTGTTCTTGATCAAGAGAAGGAAACGGAGGAGGCTGCTCCGGAGGCTCAAAACCCCCTGTATGATCCCACACAAAAATCCAAATATCTTCACGTCCTATATGAACCTCCAAAACAACAGGTAAACCCCGATTTTTTTCCAAGACATAATCCACCGCATTATTCAACGCCTCCGCAACCGCTTGCTGGACCTCCTGAACCGTAATCTTATCTACCCCCTGACTTTCCAACCATTGAACCACCCGCTCACGAGCCGGTGTCACTGCCTCTCGTGAACAAGGAATTTCAATGCGAAGGTGATTTCTATATTCAACCTTCATCATTCCCATCGTGTCACCTTGTTTCGCTTAATTATCCGCTCCTGCGGTCCACTCCCCGACCTGCATCCTTTTTATCACCTTTAACGATGGATTTCCTGCGTTATTTCTTGAATTTGATCTTCTGTCCAGGGGGAATGCACATGAGCCCATCTTCTCTGTGGCTCCACAAATCGCCGCTCCATAGGTAATACCTGCCCGTAAAAACGGTGAAACACTTCCATAACCGTCCGTCCCCGTTCTGTAAGATCCCGTTCCAATCGCCGACGGAATCGTTCTTCTAACGCACACTCTATATATACTCCTATTCCCAATGCACGGCGAATCCATCTCGGCCATAAGGCCCATAATCCTTCTACAATCAAAATCGGGCGTGCTTCTACATACTCCTGAACTTCTTGGCGAGTATGAGTACAAAAATCATAGATAGGAATATAAACCCCTCGCCCTTCTAACAACCCCATAAAACAAACCCGAAATCGGCTCCAATCTAAGGCCTTAGGATGATCAAAGTTGATCGCCTCTCGTTCGACGGCTGACAATAGACGTAGGTCACGATAAAATCGGTCCATCGAAAGGATCACACATCGATCCCTCCCTAACCGCCTTAGAAGCTGATGAGCCAAAAATGTCTTCCCTACCCCACTTCCTCCGGCGATCGCAAAACAAATTTCGATTCCTCCTTTCCCCATCAGCACAAACTCTTCCTTAAAACTAGAAATTGGAAGTTTTTATTTTCCATTAGAATCCAAGCTACCCCGTTTCTGCTCAACCCAATTCATCATTCCATGAGCTACTCGACCTGCCGCGTCCATCAAAGTTTGTAATGCATTGTCTATTTCTTTCCAACCATCGACCCTCTGCTCTAAACCATGACATATACCAAACAGCTCATTTAATCCCAATATACTACATAAATCTTTAAAAGATCGTACTGCATCCCGAAATTTCTCCCATCGCTCCATTTTCTGAAGTTTAGTAAGATTATTTAATTGAAGAGGTAATTCATGCAAAAAATCTTCCACCATTTTGATCACTGCTTCCCCTCCTACCTCCCGCCACAATGCTTCTAATTTGGGAAACTCCATCTCTCTCCCATAAAGATCTACCCGATATTCCAAGGCTTTAGAACCCCTACCCCCTCTCTTGCCTTTTCTATGCAAGGCCTTTAGCAAAACCTCCCGCAACTGAGACATCGAAAACGGCTTACCAAGATAGTCATCAATCCCCGCTTGAAAGCACTCCTCTTGTACCTCCCTCATTATATGCGCCGTCAAAGCAATAATCCAAGATCGAGATCCTAAAGTCTTCCGATTCCGCGTCTCTTCCATCCGACGAATCCGCCGCGTTGCTTCTAATCCATCTATCCCCGGCAAACGGACGTCCATCAGGATAATGTCATAATTTTTCTCCTGCGCCTTCTTGACCGCGTCCAGCCCTGAGGCAGCATAATCTGGTTTTGCCCCTAATTTACGGAGCATCTCCATCGCAAGTCGACGATTCACAGGATGATCCTCGACCAATAACACAGTAGCTTGTTCTAACCCCGCCAATGGTTTAATCGGTTCCCTTTTATCTTGTGTTGTCTCTTTGACATGTTCCTGCCCTCCTCGAAGCATGAATTGAGAAAGGAAACGCTGCAATTCTGAGTATCGAATAGGTTTTAATACAACATGATGGAATAATTTCTCTCTGTTTCCAAGAATCTCAATGGCAAAACTTGGCCGACAAATAGCAATTCGATAGGCATGCTGCCAAACATCCAAAAAATGCTTGCATTCTTTTCGACCCCATTGCTGAACCCTTTCTTCCCCTACAAAAATTATCGTATGGGATGGCTTCTCCTTTTCGTTGGATTCCTTTTTATAGGTCTCTAAATCCAACAAACTCACCCGTACATTCCATTTCTGAAGATATTCTATTAAGGAATCCCGCACCGCTCCTTCAGGCATAAGGACATAGGCATGAAGAAAGGAATAATCCGATTGTGGTGTGTCCCCAATTTCTGCTTTCTTAAATTCCACCTCGAACCAGAAACAGGAGCCGCGGCCGACCTCACTCTCGACCCCCATCGTGCCCCCCATCAAC
>CAZBKV010000076.1:4688-9154 GCA_964492575.1 uncultured Verrucomicrobiota bacterium
CTACCAGCCTGCGAGAAATGGCCAATCCCAAGCCAGTTCCCCCACGTTGGGTTTCTGGTTCTCTTCCCAATTGCACGAACGGCTCAAAAAGTCGCGCCTGTTGTTCTTTGGTCAAACCAGGCCCTGTGTCTGAGACGGCAAATCGAAGTCGAATCCTCTCTTCTGTTTCCGAAAGCTTCTGGATATGGACCACTACCTGCCCTTCCGGTGTATATTTAAAAGCATTGGAAACAAGATTTAATAAAACTTGACGAAGGCGGACCGGATCTCCCACAAGTCGTTCAGGGATCTCTGCCTTTATCACCGCAGCCAACTCCAATGGCTTTTTGGGATCGCGTGCGGAAACGACCTCCAGAACATGATCCACCAATAGTCGTAACGAGAAGATTTCATCTCGTAATTCACCACGTCCGGCCTCTAATTTTGAAAAATCTAAGATTTCTTCTATGATATACAACAAAACCTCTGCACTCTCCTCAATCGCCCGAACAAAATCTCGCTGAGTAGGAGATAGATTGGTATGGCTCAATAATTCAGCCATTCCTAGCACTCCGTTCAGCGGAGTTCGAATCTCATGACTCACCATCGCTAAAAATTCACTTTTGGCTCGGCTTGCTTTTTCTGCTTTCATCGCAAGTTGTTCGGCGGCTTCCTGGGCCTCGCGGCGTTGCCAAACCTCTTCCTCCAACCGCTTTACAAAGAAACTTAACTCTCTCTCATGTTGGAGTTGTAACTCCAAACTAACTAACAAATCGGCCAACAACCGGGCAAAGACTCGTTCATAATCCTGCCACTTTCTCGCTTGTTCAAACATCCCATAAATCAAAACGACCTCCACAGTCTTTCCTCCTCGAGTTACGGTGTAAGGAATTATCATGAGGGATCGGAGATCAATCTGTTCAAGACGCTTTTTTCTCTTTTCCTCTGGAGGAAGCCGTCGGATATCGTCAATGACAAGCTCGGCGTTTTCTTGTAACTGCCGATATTCTCTCTGAATCCAATTAGAAAAATTCATTAGATGATGGGAGAGGTTTCTGTGGGCTTGGGATTCGGCTTGCCCGATTCGTCTTGGTTTTCCATTCTCAAAAACCCAGATCGAAAGAAAATCTACCTGCATCACTTGTAGGATTTGTTGGAAGAAATCCTGAATAATATTAGAAAAGCTTGTGGAATTGCATCGAAGGCCGTTTCGGGCTAAATCCACCGCCAGTCGTTGCAATTTTACTGTCGTTTCAATCTGTTGAGTCCGTTCTCGAACCCGCACTTCCAATGTACGAGCTTGATTGGCATAAACCTGAAGCAGGACGACTCCAGCTCCCGTTATACAGATTACCAAAGCAAAGAGGACCCAAGGTAATAGAAAGGTCTCCCCTTTCAACACTTGGGACGGAATCCGAATGTGCCAAAGCCAGTTATTACCTAATAGATTTACTGGCAGATTGATTCCGTCTGGGATATTACTCAGAGAATCCACAAAATAATGTCCTATGATTTCTTTTGCATGTTTCCAATCTGAAACCATTGATATAAATTCTGAAGAAATTCCCTGTTGGGGAGCTATAATGCTAAAAGCCCTTTCAAGAAGATCATGAAAATTTACTAATACAACTAGCCATCCCTGTAGAGGAGGGGACAGATGAGGATCTTCAACCTTTTTTGATTGATCCCCCACCGCCATAAAAACGAAAACCCACGGTAAGGGATCTTTCTGTTCTTTTGGGAAGACTTGTACGGCCACAGGCCAATGCCAACGGGCGCTCCGAAGCATCGCCTCCTTAAACCGAGGCTCTGAAAACAGATCCCAACCTTCCCATTTTTCCCAAGCCCCTCTGTTTTGGGATTGTTGGAAGAGGGGTCCCCGAATCCAAAGTAAAGGAGCATGGACGGTGTTCGTCTGAGGAGAACTTTGCCAAGGGGGAAGCCGGAAACGGATAGAACAACCGTTGATCTTGGCCACCTGCTGGAGGATCTCAGGCAATTCCTTTTCATGGGCTATCGGAGCCCAGCCGATTGCCTTAATCGAGTCGGAAGACGGATAGGCCAAACGCAGACGGAGAAGAATTCGTGGAAACGACAATGGCCCTTTTATCAATTCTGTGAGCTGATCGATTTGATGAAGGACTTGGCGTTGATCCCGCTGCAGAATCCGTTCCGCATTGTTCAATTGATCCCAAACGGTTTGGATCTCTTGTTCCTGCAGAAGCTTATGAATAATGACAGCCACAATTAAACCAATCACTGTACCCATTATACTAAGATAAACCCCTGTTGCAGTAATAAATGAGATTCGGAAAATAGGTCTTCTCTGGAAGATTTGATGCAATCCCCATGGTAAGACGGCCAACAATATTTCCAAACCGGCAAAAATAGCAAACCATAAAAGCAAACTTTTCCGAATCTCTTTCATAAGGGGGATTTGCTGCAATTCTAAAACAAGAAGAGCTTGGGTATATTTCCCTTTAGGAAAGCGAATGGGAGCTACAGTCTGATAAAGATTTTCTTTATCGCGAGTTACTTTCCCTACAAAGACCGTTTGACCAACCATTAAGGCCGAATCCCATTTGGAAGGATAGGGTTGTTCGATGGAGAAAGGTTTTGGGAGATTGTGTTGAAGGGAATAGGCACTAAGCACTTTATATTCTCTATTGACCTTTTTGACTACATATGCAGAATCGATCTTTAAAATTTTACAATATTGTGCCAAGATTGACTGAAATTCTGTTTTTCTTGCATTAATCAAAGAAGAAGCCAAATTGGTTCTGTTTATTATTTCTGGAAGAAAAACATAGGGTAACTCACGACTCAAAGCTTGGGCGTGAATCAAAAGACGATGTTGAATATGATCTACCCGTTGCTTAAGAAGGCGCAGTCCTATAAAGATCCAGATTTCTGCATGGAGTAATACCATTGTTACCGTAACCCAAAACAAAAGTCCTTCTTCCCAATCGCGATATTTCCCCCACATTGCAAAACGAAAAGCCGTCCAAAGCACCGTCACGGCAAAACAGGCTAGGACACAAACCAATCGATCTGTAGCGGATAGTTGGATTTCCATGAGGGTGAACAGGCGCAAGGAAACCCCAGCGATTGCAAGTCCGAAAATTAACGGTGCTACTAGACAGTATTCGATCCTTTGTTTGGAATCTGGACCACTTGGTTTTTTAGAAAGCAGAAAAGCGAATACCGCTAAAGCAAAAGCCGGGGGTAAGACCCATCCTAATATCACAGAAGGAAGCCAAGGGAGGAGATGTTGCCATTTGTAGGTCAAAAGCGGAGGGATTAAATGAACCCAAAATCCTATTTTTCTGCTCCAGAATTGTTGGAGGAAGCCCCGGAAAGCTTCAGTAAGGGCGATTCCCGACAAACCGATCCATCCTCCGCTGAAGAGAAACCACAAAGGCTGTTGGAGGAGGGTTCCTATGCTGACGAGGGTCCATGCGATCGCTTGAGCAAAGGCGAAGAGCCGCAAGGGAATGAATATTCTTGGACCGATCCAAGTGCCTGAGGAAGGGGCTTTCCACCAGCCCAGAGCGGCCAGTAGTGCAACAAACCCGATGGTGAACCCCAGCCATTCCATATCCTCACAATACCTTTACAAATCGGAGATTTTGCCCCTGGATTTGTCGATGTGTCAAAAGGAAAAGCAAGTTTACGAATTGGGACGGTCTTCGGCGAATTGGAGTTGATAGAAACGCCGATACACCTTCCCATGTGCCATCAGCTGCTCATGCGTGCCTGCTTCCACGACTCGCCCTTCGGATAATACCACGATCAAGGAAGCTGATCGGATGGTAGCGAGTCGATGGGCAATGCAAATGGTGGTTCGTCCTCGCATCAATTCTCCCAATGCCTTCTGTACCAGCCTTTCTGATTCGCTATCTAAGGAGCTGGTGGCTTCGTCTAGGATCAAAATCGGAGCGTTTTTAAGCATTGCTCGTGCGATTGCGATACGTTGTTTTTCTCCTCCGCTAAGTTGGACGCCGCGTTCTCCGATTCGAGTCTGATAGCCCTGTGGTTTCGCCATAATGAAGTCATGGGCATGGGCTAATTTGGCGGCTTGAATCACTTCTTCCATCGTGGCATCCGGCCGTCCAATCCGAATATTAAACTCTATGGTTTCATCAAATAAGACTGGATCTTGGGTTACTACGGCAATTTGCCGTCGGAGATCTGCTATAGAAAATTCTCGCAAATCATGATCTCCGACAAAGATGGCTCCCTGATCTGGATCGTAGAATCGGAGAAGGAGGTTGGTGAGGGTGGTTTTTCCTGCGCCGCTAGGTCCTACGATAGCTACCATTTGTCCGGCAGGAACTCGAATAGAGACATTCTGCAATACCGGTTTATTCCCATAGGAGAAACTGACATCTCGAAAGACAATATCTTTGTTCCAAGCTTCAATCGAGACAGGTTTGGATGGCTCGGTCAGTTGTTCTTGCTCTTCCAACAACTCAAAGATCCTACGA
>CAZBKV010000077.1:0-5390 GCA_964492575.1 uncultured Verrucomicrobiota bacterium
GAAGGAAGATCTTAGAGCAATACGTTCATGACCTTCACGGTCATTATGCCCGGCATGCCTGGTGGGTTTTGCATACCCATCGATAGGGTTCAGGTTGAGAGGTGGATGCCGCTGAGTTCGACTACTTCACCGCCGTAGAGGAAGCAGGGGCAGGGGTCGAAATCGGATGCGACGAGGAAGGCGAAGAGTTCGTAGAGGTCGTTTTGGATGTCGAAGGCGAAGGGGCCTTGGGTTTCGGAGGTAAAGGCGGTGTGGGCGATGGGGACGGAGTAGGTTTGGCCGTCTGATTCGTGGTCGTCGGATGGGGAGGGGTCGATGGAGTTTTGGCCTTCGACGGAGTAGAGGAGGATTTCTTTTGGGCGGCTTGCGGTTGAGACGAAGTCGGTTGTTGTTGGGTGGAAGAGGGTTTCGATTCGGTCTTAGCGTTCGATTTGGTCTGAGCGGAAGCAGTTTGAGACGAAGTTGATTTGGATTTCGGGGCAGGGGAGATTTTGGACTCAATGGGTTTTTTCGGGGAGGAAGCTTTCTCTTGGGTCTTTTGTTGCTCCGGCTTCTTTGAGGAGGAAGGTTGTTTCTTAGACTTGGGTTTGGTAGTTTCCGCCGATTTGGTTTTTACGAACTCGGAACGCTTCTTCAGGACGTTTTGAACGGTCCATTTCGAGACCTTGTAAACCCAGCCGACGTATTGTTTTTCTTTGTCGAATTTTTCCTTCAGAGTCCGGATCTTCTCTTCGAACTGCTGGTCGAGTTTTTGTTTCTCTTCTTTGGACTCGTTTTTGCCGGGGGTTCGTTTTTGGGGAATATCGGCTTTGACATCGAGCTTCAGATAATAGACATCACCTTGTTTGGGTTTGCCGATTTGGATGGTGTAATGGAAGTCGTCGAAGGTATCAATATGGACAGTGATCGGATGATCCAGCCCGGTCTCTTTCGGATCGGCATCTACAACTACGTCGTTGAAGCTGGGATAGGCAAAGGCGCTGCGAATTCCGGAAATTTTGGTGGTGTCGAGTTCCTCGTTGGTGCGGGTATCGGCCAGTTGGAATTCCGCGGTTTCAGAATCCCGGACGAGTTTCCAGGAATTGGTAGGATCATCCGGCCATTCCAGGGCAATGGTTTTGATCTTCTGAACACGGAACCATGTTTTATCCAGCCATTGATCCGGATGGGGAAGGACGTTGCTAAAGGTTTCGTTGACTAAGAAGGCGACCGACGGCTTGGTCGGGACCATCACGTAACGGCCATCCGGCCAACCTTGATCTCCCCCATAGGGACTGGGATGAGTAGGTTTGCGATAGTGCTTTTTCCCAAGGAGAAGAGCGGCTAGTTGACGACCGTTTTGATCTTTTAGATCCACACGCACAGCGGCGTTGGTCTTACTGTCCGGCGGAAGAAGATGGAGTCGAGCCCGTGCCGACTCGGTGACTCGGATCGGCTGGATGATCTTCAGCTCCCATAGTTTTCGAACCAGGTCCCGGATGTCTTCAAAGTTGGCCGGGTAACCGCCTCGTTCCTGAACGGTCCAGCGTCCTTGCTTGCGGACGAGATGAAGGGTGTTGGTCCCTTCTTGAATGACAATCTGCGCGACGGCGTTGGGATCAAACTCTTTGAGGACCTTTTGGCCCATGGCGCCGCCTGAGGTGTAATAAGACCGTGCTTGCCTATGTCGGAGCCACAGGGCCACAGCTCCAATCACCACGACCAACCCAAGAATGAGAATGAATTGTTTCTTGTTCATTTTCGCACCATCCGTTTTCTACGGAACCAAGCGACTCCTAACCCGATCAAAATGACCACTGCCGGCATTCCGGCGGTATCCAGCCACTTGATCCGGGTTTGTAAGCTGTCAACTTCGCGAACCAACTCTTTACGGACTTGCCGAAGCCGTTTGTTGGCTTGGGCTTCTTTTTCCTGGAGTTTCCGAATCTCTGCCTGTTGTTCCGGCGAAAGGATAAAGCGTTGGGATTTGTCTTTTTGGGCTTGGAGTTCGTTGAGCCGACGTTCGGTTTCCCGAACTTCGTTTTCCAACTGGCGAATGGTGTCCTGATATTTTTGGATCGCCTTTTGTTGCATCTGCTGAATGACGGTAAACGGCCGACGTTTGATCGCTTTGGTACGAATATGAATCAGCTCCGTATCTCCTAGCAATTGTTCCACCAGGTTTTGGCAGAAGGCGAGGTTCCCATTTAGCGGTGTGATCAGCCGCTGTCCTAAGAACCGTTGAATCCGCAAGGCAAAGGCATCAAACAGCATGTCCGTATCTCCCACCAGCACGACGACAGATTCTTTAGTAGATTCTTTCAGATAAGAGCTTTTCTGGGATTTTTGATCTTTTTCTTTTGAATCATCTTTACTGGAGGTGGCCGGTTTCCCATTAGGGAAGGCCGTTTTGAAATGCCCACTGAGGCGGATTGCAAGCGGCAGCGGTCTTCCTTCGGCTTGCAGGTTCTGGGCGGTGTCTCCGCCGAGCTGGGCGATGATTTTATCCACGTATCCCGCTGTGTCGGAAGTCTGCAAGAGGACGGTCTTATGAATTCCCTCTACAGGTGTACCGGTAATGGCTCCAGGGGCAACGAGAAGGAGTTCATCTAGATCTGCCGTAGCCACATCATCTTTGTTAATAGCATCACCAACCAGAGAAAGCCAGGTTGGTTCATCTACGATTTGCCCCCCGCGATTGATCCGGGTACGGTAAGTAGGATCCGCGACGACTTTGGCCGTGTCAAACTTCAGGCCCCATGCATCCAGCAGTTTGCCTAGAGTGGAGCTGGTTTGCTGCTGCAGGGAGCTTGTAAAGTTGGGCGCCGAACGGGCTTGAACCAAGGAGAGTGGATCCATAAAGACAATCAGTTTCCCCCCTCGAAGGACGAATTGGTCAAGGGCAAACAAGGTTTCGTCATTGAGATTGGTCGGATGAATGACGAGAAGGAGATTAATGTCTTTGTCGATCTCCTCTACGGGGGTGTTAATCCGGCGGACTTGATAATCCATTTGCAGCTCTTGAACAAGAAACCAAGGCTCCTGATTGCCGCCTCCCAAAGGATTATACTGGCCAAAGATAGGTAAGCCGCTGATGATTCCCAGGACCGGTTTTTCCGGATGGATCACGCGGGCAATGGCCCGAGTAATATCATATTCCAATAAATTCTCCCGCGAAGGATCAAGGAAGGGAATAGTAGCTTTCTGGTCGAGATAAACGACGGCCAGCCCCAGATAAATTCGTTCCGTCAAATTGATGACTCCCGGTGTGCTCAAAACTCGTCCCTCAATCCCGTCCAATTTAGCGGCGTCTTCCGCGTCGGTGTCGGGCCGAGGATCAAATTTTTTAATAATAATCTTGCCGTTGGAGGCCCGTCGATATTCGGCCAACAGGTCCTCTACGCGTTTGGCAAAGTTTTTAATGCTGGCGGGGACTTGGGGATTAGAGCGGCTAAAGTAAAAGTGAATCTCAATCGGCTCTTTGATCCGGGAAAGAATCCGACGGGTCCCCTCCGAAAGGGTATAGATCTTCTCTTCGGTCATGTCCATCCGCAGGTGAAGGGCGTCGGCAATGACGCCGATGGCAATCAACAGGACCGCCATCGCAATCAGTCCCCCACTCGAGTAGATCAACGATTGCCATGAATTTTGTTGCTGGCTCATAGGGCAAAACTTCCTTTTCCCTGCTTTTTAACCGGCTCGATGACTGCGGAGGATCACTGCTGTGGCGAACAAGCCAAAGACGGCCAGATTCAGGAAATAAACCAAATCCCGTAAATCGACGACGCCCCGTTGGAAAGATTCGTAATGATTGAGGATGCTAAACGAAGCGATAAGGTCCGGGAGCCACGGTTGGGTCCAGGACGGAAGGATATTCTGCAAGGTGGTCTGGACTTTCGGGACTCCGGCAAGAATGAGGAGGAGACAGAGGACCACCGACAGGATAAAGCTGATCACTTGATCTCGGGTCATAGCGCTGGTCATTGAGCTGAGCCCTAGGTAAGCTCCAGCCATAAGAAGGCTCCCCAGGTAACCACAAAAGATAACTCCCCCATCCGGATCACCCAAGTAAGTCACGGTTAGAATCAGCGGGAAGGTCAGGGCTAAGGCTAACGCTAGAAAGAGCCAGGAAGCGAGGAATTTCCCGATGATGGCCTGCCAAGGGGTGACCGGCAGGGTAAACAACAGCTCCAGCGTTCCCATTCGACGTTCTTCAGCCCATAATCGCATGCCGACCGCCGGAACCAGAAAGAGGTAAAGCCAAGGATGCCAAATAAAGAAGGAGTAAAGAGAGGCTTCTCCCCGTTCGAAAAATCCACCCAGCTCGAACGTAAAGATACCGCTTAGGGCAAGAAAGATCACCAGGAACACATAGGCTATGGGAGAGGTGAAATAGATGATTAATTCCCGTTTGACGATGGAGAAAATTCGTTGGGGTGGGGAAGGAAGCCGCGGCTGAGCTTCCAACGTCGGTAAGGATCGACGTGGGGCCTGTTTCGGTTGGGCTTCGAGTACCGTGCTCATAGGCGTGTGATTCCAATGGTCTTTCTATTCCTCCCTTTATTTACGATTTTTGGATGACTCGGAGGCTACAGGTTGGGATTCGGTCGAATCCGGTTCTACGTCCGATTTCGTAATGCTTCGGAAGACCTCGTCCAGACGGCCTTCCTCGCGGCGAAGTTCCAAGAGTTTCCAGCCCTGTTTTTGGACAAGGCCATGAAGGGCTGCCACCAGCTCCTCTACCTGGGATTTCCGTCGCGGGAAGACATGGAGACGGACTCGGCTGTCCCGGCGTGCAATCGTTTCGGTCCGACTCGTCAGGGGGATTTCCCGGATGAATCGTTCCACGTCCGCCCCATTGGTCGCCTCGACATCCAAGGTGACTACCCCTGCCCAACGGGACATCGCTCGGAGTTCCTCCGGCGTCCCATCAGCTACAATCCGACCGCGATCGATGATAATCGCTCGCGTGCAAGCCGCATCCACCTCTTCCAAAATATGCGTGGAA
This sequence comes from uncultured Verrucomicrobiota bacterium, assembly GCA_964492575.1. Classification (GTDB taxonomy): domain Bacteria; phylum Verrucomicrobiota; class Verrucomicrobiia; order Limisphaerales; family CAZBKV01; genus CAZBKV01. The sequence goes on from CAZBKV010000077.1 coordinate 4,988, forward strand.
AAGACGATCGCCTTATTCCGTCCCATCTCCCGGATTAAAGTGCGCACCTCATGTTTCTGATTCGGGTCCAGACCGTCAGTCGGCTCGTCCAAGATAAGAATCGGCGGATCATGGAGAATCGCTTGGGCGAAACAGGTTCGATGCTTGTACCCTTTGGACAACGTGTCGATGCTCTGATACAGCACCGAATCCAAAAAACACATCTCTACCACGCGGGCCACCGCTTTCCGTTTCGCCTCCCCTCGAAAACCTCGCATCTCCGCAATAAAGTTAAGAAACCCCCATACGGTCATGTTTCCGTACGAAGGAGCGTTTTCCGGAAGATAGCCGATCAGTTGTTTCGCCGCGATGGGATTCTCCTGGATATCATGACCGGCAATCCATACCCGACCAGCAGTCGGCG
>CAZBKV010000077.1:5400-8283 GCA_964492575.1 uncultured Verrucomicrobiota bacterium
GTGACCATCCGCATGGTGGTCGATTTCCCGGCTCCGTTCGGCCCCAGGAACCCAAGGACTTCCCCTCGTTCCACTCGAAAACTCACCCCGTCAACCGCAATCTTCGGTCCAAAGACCTTTACAAGTTTTTCTACTTTAATCATGGCGCTCCTTTCAGCGCACAAAGAGACACGTTTTTCTCTTGCTTCGGACGTTTACAACTGTAAAAGACCTTCAATCGATCGTTCTCTCCTTGCTGACGCTTGTTTCCCGCTCCTCCTTCGATTTTCCCCCCTTTCTAGCTTCTAAGTTTCAGTGCATTTCCGATTTCAGCTGTCAAGCTTTTCGCTCTTTCCAGCCCCAAACGAACTGGAAAACCTACCGCCCCAGCTTCCTAAAAAGCTGACCGTCTCTTTCTGTTTCATCGAAATTTGTCGATCCTCCCCGCCTAGGCGTTCAAAATTTGATGGCAAAGAAAAAGCAACTCTCCTTGACCTGAGCATCCTGTTTTCCTGATATAAATCTTTATGGCAGAGACCTTATACGAGGCCTTTGCAGCACCGGCCTGTCGCATGCCGGAGCGGACGGTGGTCTTCTGCGGAGAAGAGGAGGCGACGTATCGGCGGATCCTCCAAGAAGCAGAGGCCATCGCTTCGGCTTTGGTTCGAGAGTTCCAGGTCGTGCCGGGGGATCGGGTGGCTATCTGGATGCCTAACTCCGTTGCCTTTGTCTCTGCCTTATTTGGAATCTGGCAGGCGGGAGGAATTGCGATTCCGATGAACTCTTTCTACAAACCCCCGGAGGCCGCCTATGTCCTCTCCGATTCGGAATCCAAGGTTTTAATCAGTTCCAAAGAGGCGTTTGGAGAGCGGGTCGCGGCAACCAAAGCTTTGCTATCTTCCCCACCGGCTGTGTTTTGGGTGCAAGATCTTGCCCACCGTGCCTCCCAGCCGATCGAGGGATATCGAGCGGTGCAAAGGGAACAGCCCGCTGCCTTAATCTACACCTCCGGAACCACCGGCCGGCCAAAAGGGGCAATGTTATCACATCGTAACCTCCTGGCAAATGTCGAAAGCTGCCGCTCTGCCCTCCACCTTCGAGAAGACGATCGACTCGGACTAGTCTTACCGATGTTCCACAGCTTTATGCTGACGGTGGGCGTCCTGTTGCCTCTTCTCAGCGGAATATCGACCGTGATCCTTCGCTCTCTTTCCCCGTTACGAAATGCGATTGAGGAACTGCACCAGCGGGAGGTATCAGTTCTTCCGGCCATGCCTCAATTCTTTGCTGCAATGGCCCATGCCCCGGTCCCCAAAACCCATCGGCTCCGGTGTTGCATCAGTGGATCGGCTCCACTTCCGATTCGGATCCTTCAAGATTTTGAGGCGGCCTATGGAGTCCCGTTGCTGGAAGGTTATGGCCTAAGCGAAGCCAGTCCGGTGGTCTCCGTAAATCCGATCGATGGAGTACGGAAAGTGGGGTCCATCGGGCTCCCACTTCCGGGAGTTGAGGTAACCATTCGGGATGATACCGGAAAGATCCTCCCACCCTACCAAGTCGGGGAACTATGGGTCCGAGGACCGAATGTCATGCTGGGATATTGGAAAAACAAAGAAGCCACCGCAGAAGTTCTGCGGGAGGGTTGGCTCTTGACCGGCGACTTGGGGTACCTGGACGAGGAAGGTTACATCTACATTACAGATCGAAAAAAAGACCTGATTCTGGTACGGGGGAATAACGTGTATCCACGAGAGATCGAAGAGTGGATCTATCAGTTTCCAGGTGTGAAAGGTGCGGCGGTGATCGGCGAGCCGGATCCATCCCGTGGGGAACATCCGGTCGCCTTCATCGAACCGGCCGATCCCCAAAATCCTCCCGATTTGCAGGCCTTGGCTGCTTTTTTACGAGAACGGTTGGCCGACTACAAATTACCACGTCGTTATGAGATCGTTCCTCAACTCCCCCGTAACGCCACCGGAAAGATTCTAAAAACCGTCCTTCGAGAACAGAGCCATCTTTCCTCCCGAGAAAGTCTCCAGGGTTGACGAGGCAAACGAATCTAGGCATAACTCAGGCAAGACGGAAAAACGTGGACTTGCATATGCAAGAAGAATGCTACTGTCCGAAATGTCGAGGACGGCGGTCTCTGGTGGATGTGGAGGAGGAAGAGGCAAAAGATGGTAGATGCATCCTGCGCGGCCGTTGCCGTGGTTGTGGAACGTTATTGACCAAAGTGGTAGAAACTACAGGTCGGGCGGAGGGTTCTACAACCAATGTTCAATCTCGTTCTTTGCAAAACCGTCGTCCTCTCCCCAACCAATATAAAGCTCTTTCTGGAAAACGAGTGGAACCGAAGCCGGTGAACGAAGAAGCAAGGAGGTATAGTCGATGAAGGCAGAATTAGAATTGGCGTATGCATTGATTACACCTCATGCCCTTTATCGATCTCGCACAGGGGGGATCATCTCCCGACTGATTGCACTTAGCGGGTTGGAATTGGTGGCAGCTCGAATGTTTGCCCCAAGCCAAGAGCTGGTCCAGGAGTATGCCGAAATGATCGTCTCACCGGATGATCCCCAAGAACCCCGTGTACAGGAATGGATCCGACAATACGTGTTGGAAAAATTTGCCCCCACCCCAAGCGGCCGACGGCAACGGGTGATGATGTTGGTCTTTCAGGGAGAAAAAGCAGCCGAGCGACTTCGGACAGCAGTTGGACATTTTGTCCCCGGCCGATTCGCTGGTCAAAGTGTGCGAGATACATACGGAGAGTTGGTTTTGGATCGGGACGGGCAACTCCGCTACTTTGAGCCGGCGGTTTTGGCAGCTCCCAATGCCAAGGAGGCCGAACAGAAACTGAAACTTTGGACCCGCTATTCCGATCGAGACGGTGGAGTCCTAGAA
>CAZBKV010000077.1:8293-9079 GCA_964492575.1 uncultured Verrucomicrobiota bacterium
AATATGAACCAGGCCAGATCCCGGAACGAACCCTAGTAATTTTGAAACCAGAGAACTTCCGTTTCCCCTCCGGCCGGCCCGGCAACATGATCGACTATTTCTCCCGAACCGGTCTGTTCATTGTGGGGATTCGAGTCCTCCAGATGACCCCAGCTCAAGCAATTGAGTTCTACGGCCCGGTGCGTCAAATCCTGCGAGAAAAATTCAAAGGCCGGGTCGCCCAACAAGCTAAGGCGGTCCTCGAACGCGAATTTGGATTTACGATTCCAGGTGATGTCATGGTGCAGCTTGGAGAACTGTTAGGCCCGCTGATGGGAGATTACCAGTTTGAAAACATTGTCGAGTTTATGTCCGGGAAACGACCAAGCAAGTGTCCTCCGGAGGACCTTCATAAACCGGGCACAGCGCGGACCCTCGCTCTGATCTACGAAGGAGTAGATGCCGTTGTAAAGATCCGAAAAGTTCTCGGACCAACCGATCCACGACAAGCCCCTCCAGGATCCATCCGGCGCGAGTTTGGCACAGATGTCATGGTCAATGCCGCTCATGCAAGTGACTCGGTGGAAAACGCCCGGCGGGAGATGGGGATTGTCAACGTCGGGCAGAATCACTTACGGGAAGTCGTAGAATCGGTATACGGCCCGGTCGGCTGATCCGTTTTCCTAGCTCAATCCCCTAAAACGGATTTTCCTCCCTTTTGAATCTTAAAAATTCCTTGAGAGAGAAGCGGAAAGGCGAAAAGAGGGGGATCACCTTCTGACGAAACAGAGGATGGCGACCTGCCAC
>CAZBKV010000078.1:0-9066 GCA_964492575.1 uncultured Verrucomicrobiota bacterium
TTCTAACCCCCGAGAAGAATCTGTTCTGCCATCCATTGTTGAAGCTTTTTCAGCGCTCGAGAACGATGACTGATCTGATTTTTCACCGCCGGAGGAAGCTCTCCAAACGTTTGATCGTAACCTGCCGGCTGGAAGAGCGGGTCGTATCCAAAACCACCGCTTCCCCGCGGTCGATCTACAATTCGTCCCTCACACACCCCTTCAAAAAGCCGGACTTTTTTGGGAGGAACCTCCACTACCGCCAAAACACAACGGAATCGTGCGGTCCGTCTCTCAAAAGGCACCCCCTCTAAATCCCGCAAAAGTTTCGCGTTATTTTCTGCATCTGGTATGTTTTGCCCTTTTGTAGGGTCCGCATACCGGGCCGAGCAAACCCCTGGTCTTCCGCCCAACGCATCCACCTCCAATCCAGAATCATCCGCCAGGACCCAGGTCCGCTCTTCCAAGATAAACGGTTCATGCTCTGCCAACCATTGCGCCAATGCCATCGCTTTTTGCGTTGCATTTTCCTCAAAGGTCTTTCCCGTCTCCGGCAAAGGAGGAGCCTCTTTCCATTGATCTAACCCAAGGCATTCTACTCCCTTCCCTAGAATGCTACGAATTTCTTCGAGTTTGTGTCGATTGCGGGTGGCTACGATCAATCGTATCATGACGGGAAAACCATCTGATTTTCGAAATCAATTGCAAGTAGGAAAAGAGACGATCTCTGTCGCTCTCGGCCCTCTAAGGAGAAAAACATCCTTGCATATCTGATAGAACCGGGGCACCGTCAAAACTATGCAAGGGAAAAGGATCCAACAGCAAAGGCTTATGCAAACTTGGAGAGGTTGGAGGCTTATTCTTTTTTGCTTAAAGAGAATCACCGAACCGGTCCTCTTTCTGCTTGGAATGGGGGTCTTTCTTCTTCCTCTCCAAGCAGCCTCGTATCGAGCGGCTCGTTCTGTCCACCTTCGATGGCGTGGTCCAGAAGCGGTCTGTTTTTATAATCAAGTTCGTGTGCTTGAATCGGTGCCGGGTAGTTACTTCATGGTCTGTGGATGGGATACCGGCTATTTTGGAATTCAACAACTCGGGCCGGGACAAGGAAAGATCGTTCTCTTCTCCGTCTGGGATGCATTCCGGGGAAACAACCCTAGTGCCGTTCCACCTGATCGACGGGTGGAAGTGCTTTATGCGGCTCCGGATGTCCAGATTCGCCGTTTTGGCGGGGAAGGAACCGGGGCCCAATGCAAATGGCCCTATGAATGGAAGAAAGGACAACTGTATCGATTTTGTGTCCAAGCGACCGTCGATGGAAAACGAACGGCTTATACTGCCTACTTTTACATCCCGGAAAAGAAAAAATGGAAACGGCTTGCGACATTTCGGACCTATACAGGAGGGCATTTCTTACGGGGATTTTATTCTTTTATTGAAGATTTCCGGCGAAATGGGAAAAGCGTCCATCAAACTCGACGGGCGGAATTTGGCCCTGGTTGGATTCGAAGCAAAAACGGAAAATGGAAACCTCTGATTTGGGCTCAGTTCACAGCTTCCAATGCGCCCTGGGAATCCAAGGAAAACATTTTTGCTGATATTGGCCCCCATGGTTTCCTCCTAGCCACTGGCGGAGAGATCCGATCTCCCATTCCATTAGGTTCCTGGCTTCAACTCCCCCAACGACTTATCCCGAAAACAATGCCTTCTGATATTATTCCCCTTTCCATGTTACGGGGATATTTTCTGCCCACGATCGATCTGGCGCCCGAACGACAACATCAAGTCGTCGTCGATTATGAACCTGGCCAATATCTAGGGCATCCTTCTATGTGTCTGCTCGAAGATGGTCGAACCCTACTCTGTGTTTATCCAAAAGGGCATGGTCGTGGTGCAATTGTCTATAAACGAAGCACCGACGGCGGGCGCACCTGGAGCCCACGACTCCCTACGCCGAAAAGTTGGGCGACCAGCAAAGAAACCCCAACAATTCATCGTGTCGTGGGCCCAGACGGGAAACGACGCCTGATCCTCTGGTCCGGCTTATACCCTGCCCGTCTTGCAATCTCCGAAGATGACGGACGGACTTGGAGCGAACTCCAACCGGTGGGTAAGTGGGGAGGGATTGTCGTTATGGGAAGCGTAGTTCCCCTTCGCACAGGCCGTGGCCATTATCTTGCAATGTTTCACGATGATGGTCGGTTCTTCCAAGCCACTCCCCATGTACAAAAACCTCCCGTCATGACCTTATATGAAACCTTTTCCGTCGATGGAGGGTTAACATGGACATTTCCCAAGGCGATCTGGTCCTCTAGCCGCATCCATCTCTGTGAACCGGGAGTGATTCGTTCGCCAGATGGAAAAACCCTTGCCGTGCTTCTTCGGGAAAACCGACGGGTGGCAAATTCCTATGTCATGTTTTCCAAAGATGAAGGACAAACCTGGTCTACCCCTCGCGAATTGCCCGGTGTCCTCACCGGAGATCGTCATATCGCTCGATATTTACCGGATGGGCGTCTTATTGTAGTTTTTCGAGATATGGCTTGGGATTCTCCCACCCGGGGAGATTGGGTGGCCTGGGTCGGCACCTTCGAAGACATTCAAGAAGGCCGAGAAGGCCAATACCGAATCCGACTCATGGATAATCATCATTCCTGGGACTGCGGATATTCTGGATTGGAGATTCTACCGGACGGAACCATTGTAGCAATCAGTTACGGACATTGGGTGGAAAACCAGCCGCCGTTCATCGTCTGCGTTCGCTTCCGAATCGAAGAGATCGATCAGAAAGCCCGTCAACCTCTTCCCCCCATCCAGTCAGTGGATCATTCTGATCTGATTCGTAGGTTCTTAACTCCTTCACGAAAAACTAACGCATCTGGCTAGACCTTGTCCGGAAAGGGTATCCGTCCATTTTTCCTTATATCGGCGCGTTGGGGACAACGTGTCCTACCTTTCATCCCTTTCCGTATGTCCTTTTGGTAGGTAGCAAGATACAAGGACGGTTTGTCCTCAAACCGCCGTTAGGAAATCCCTTCCTCTATGCCCAATCCATTGCGGTGCGGTCATGTCTTCCATCTGGCGCTTCTTCTTTTCGAAAATCTTCCATTCCAACGGCCTAGCCGATCTTTCAGATGAGCTCTAGAATTCTTCGAAGGCGCGTCGCAGGGCACTCCGGTAATATCCCGGCCCAATAACGGCGATTGCGAGCCGGCCGCGCTGAAGATACTTTCGTGCCGCATTCCATACATCTTGAGGCCCGACAGACTGAATCTGGGTCTTTAACTCCTGGAGCGTAAAAAATGGACCCCCTCGTGCCAACTGCTCCCCTAGCCAAAGCATCCGATTCTCTGTCCCTTCTAAACTCAAATCCATCTGTCCTAATACATACTCTCGAGCTCGTTCAAATTCCCGCCGAGGAATCCGCTCCAAACGTAGACGAATCAATTCTTCTGCGATCAGACGGCTCACTTTCTCAACCTGGGCAGGATCCACAGAAACTGTAATCACTAGTTCTCCTGCATCTTCATAATAATTTACACTGCTATTGACAGAATACGCCAATCCCTCCTCTTCCCGAAGCCGAACAAAGAGTCGTGAGCTCATATTCTCTCCTAATAATACGTTCAGAATTCGTACAGCGTGGCGGTCTGGATCCCGTCGAGAAGAGACCCGAAACCCAAATGCTAACTGGGCTTGCTCCACCTTTCGATGTTTTATTCGCCAACACGGTACACTCCTAATCGTTGAAGCTGGAATTAGGGATATAGCTTTTCCCCGGCGCATTTGCCGATCTATCTTTTGTGCCCATTCCCAACATTCTGCTGCCTCTACATCCCCCGCAATAACTATAATACTGTTTTCCCCTACATAGCGGGTCTGATAAAAGGCGATTAAATCCTCATAGCAAATTTGTTGAACAGTTGTCACCGTTCCTGTTAAAGGACGTCCCAATGGATGATCGGGCCAAAGAGCTTCACTCATCAACTCTTGAATCCACTGTTGAGGTTGATCTTGGACCATTGAAATTTCATCCAGAATCACCCGCCGTTCCTTTTCCACCTCTTCTACTCTGAATATAGATCGAAGGTACATATCGGCCAATACATCTAAAACACGAAATAAATACTTCTTCGGAGCCCGAGCATAATAACAAGTATGTTCCTCACAAGTATAAGCATTTAAATACCCACCTACCCCTTCAATGGCTTCTGAAATTTGGCGGCAGGTCCGCTTTCGAGTCCCTTTAAAAAGCATGTGTTCAATAAAATGACAGATCCCGTTCTGATCAGGAGATTCATCCCGTGATCCAACACCCGCAAAAAATCCTACAGCAACACTATACGTTCCTGGCATTTGGGCAATAGCCAGGCGCATACCATGCTTCAATCGGCAAACTGTTATCTCCTGCTTGAACTCCATCTCCTTTGCTTTCACTGAATAGACAATCTCCATCACTAGGCCTTGTTATCAAAGCCTTTCTAAAAACAAAACGATATAAGATATGAAACAATAAATGAAGGCCTACAGATTATGAATTGGAACGCACGTCAAACCGAAACAGAGCTGTGTGATGATAGACTTCATCCGGACGTAGAAAGATGGAAGGAAAGTTCGGATGATGGACGGCATCAGGAAAATGTTGCGTCTCCAAGCAAAGCCCTGAGTATTGAACGTATCGAACCCCCCGTTTTCCGACCAAGGAGCCGTCTAAGAAATTCCCGGTATAAAGCTGCATACCGGGTTGGGTTGTCCAGACTTCTAAGACACGCCCGGTCTCCGGTTCAAAAACCTTCGCGGCCTGGACCAGACCAGGGCCCTCTCGATCAATCACAAAGTTCACATCATATCCACGAGGTTTTCCAGAAAGTTGATCCCATTGATCTCCGATTCGTCGAGGCACGCGAAAATCAAATGGTGTGGCATCCACCGGGGCAATTTCACCTGTAGGGATTAATGATTCATCTGTAGGTGTATAAAAAGAAGCGTTGATTTGAAGGATATGATCCAAGATGGTTCCCTGTTCCCGGAGATTAAAATAACTATGATTCGTAAGATTCACAATTGTGAGTTTATCAGTAGTAGCTTGATAATCAATACGAAGGGCATTATCCTTTTGCAGAGTATAAACTACTTCCACATTCAAATTTCCAGGATATCCCTCCTCTCCATCAGGGCTTACGTAGCGGAAGCGTACTTGTGATCCCTCATTAACAACCGCCGTCTCCACATCCCATAACACTCGATCGAACCCTTTATTTCCACCATGAAGATGATGGGGTCCATTGTTTCGGGGCAACTTATATTGTCGATCATTTATCATAAACTCTCCATAAGCGATTCGATTGGCAACCCGTCCTATAATCGCTCCGAAATGAGGATGGGGTCCCAAATAGGGATCCAAGCGATCAAACCCTAGAACAATGTCCCCGAATTTTCCATTTCGATCCGGAACCCAAAGTTCTGTAATAATGCCTCCATAATTTGTGCAGACTAAGCGCAGGCCATTCGGATTAGTCAATTCAATCCGATCCACCGGGCGTCCATCCGGTAATTCTCCCCATTTTTCTTTTTTGGCTTCAGCTTTCATAGGGCAAAATAAGTCTGGATTATTTTGCAAGAACCAACGGACTAAAGATAATGTAAAGAAGGAGGGTCAAAAGAATTACTATAATCCCTGCTTTTAAGGCCCCCCGAGAAGATTCTAATGCAATGGAAGTTCTCCGCTCAAAGACAAAGGGTTGCGGGAGGGGATTCCTTATTGTGACAATTGTCAAAACGGTCAGACAAATCACAAACGAAATGGCCATTCGGTTTAAGAAGTTTCCTAGTAAGAACTGAGTCGCTCCGGATAGGTGCAATCCTAGGCGAGAAGTGAGCAACCAGTAAAGTCCGGACAATCCGCCATAAACCAAGACATTGGTTAATAAACCGATTACGCCGCAACTTCGAGGGGCCCGCCGAACAGCAAGGCCGAAAACAAACACGGCCAAAACTCCTGGCGACAAAAATCCCTGACTGGCTTGAATGATGGTAAAGATACTATTGCTGATATTTGGATTTCCGAGTAAGGGGGCGATAAAAACGGCCAAAATAGCAAATACAACTACAGCAGTTCGACCTACAGTCACCACACTCTTTTCTGTAGCATGAGGTGCTAGATATTTTTTGTAAATATCCACAGCAAAAATGGTTGAAGCAGCATTTAACATAGCGGCCAAAGAACTAACTACAGCACCCAATAAAGCAGCTAACACAAACCCCACCAAACCAATTCCTTGTGGGAGAACATGCCCCAAAAGTTGCCCTAGCGCTGTGTCATACTTATGGGCAATTAATGCCTGAGAGACTGTTTTAATATGTTCTTTTTCTGCTCGAGCCTTTGCGGCGGTATTGTAAGCCTCAATTTCTTCCGCAAGATCTGGATTAAGATGCGGGAAGGCCATATCCTTGTATTCAAACAGCAGTATTGTATCTTGTGGAACATTTAAAGAATCGTATTGCGACTTCAAAATCGGTAAGACATAAGGACTGTCAATAGAAAAAGTTTTCATTGCCTTCTCATCCGGCAGAATCACAATGAGGTATTTCCCCGGTTGCCATGTTTTTAAGACCTGAGGAGGAGGATTGGTTTGTACAGTCACAAATTGGGTCTGCGGATTGACTTTGTTATAAAGGGTAAGTGCCTTGGCAAGATCCGCACGAGCATCCAAACGCATCTGAGAAGAGAATAAGTTAAACGCAATGATTCCTGGAATAACGATGACAAAAGGGATGATCAGTTTCAAAAACGCTGCAAAGACAATCCCCCGCTGTCCTTGGGCTAAGGAAGCAGATCCTAAGGTCCGTTGTGTAATGTATTGGTTTAATCCCCAGTAGTAGAAATTCGGAATCCATAATCCTAAGAGTAAGGCAGTCCAGGGAAGAACAGAATCGGTAGCCGGGAGAAACATTGTCAGCCGAGGACGATTCAAATCCAGAAAACGTTGCAGGACCCCTGTATCAGGTGCCAGATGTTGGACCACTACTTCCCCGGTCTTTGTACTCACGAAAGCCGCTGCCTGAGTGGCATCCCCTAGCTTATCAAAAGCAAAGTACATGATGACAAAGCCTCCCAGCACCAGAGCGCTTCCTTGAATGAGATCGGCCCAGGCACAGGCTTTTAAGCCTCCGGCTGTGACGTAGATTAACGCGATCAATCCGATGAAGAATGCGCCGACTTGCAGGGTATTGACTAAGAGAGGGCCGATTTTCCACTGAACCGTCAGGTTCGCCTTTTCGGCCAAGGTAGCAATCGTTAAGGCCCCGGAATACGTAACGCTACCTACCAAGAGGATATAGACTAGAATCGTGGCCACCGCCATCAAGGTTCGTGCTCCTGCATTAAAGCGGTATTCCAAAAATTCGGGCATGGTGTAGATCCCTACGCGCAAGAAGTAGGGAAGAAAGGCAAAGGCAATAATGACCAGGGTAATGGCTGCCATCCATTCATAACTGGCGATAGCGATCCCTACGTGATCCGCCGCATTTCCGCTCATTCCGACAAACTGTTCGGTTGAAATATTGGCAGCGATCAGGGAAAAACCGATTAACCACCAGTGAAGGCCGCGCCCTGCAAGGAAGTAATCAGTGCTATCCTTCTCCTGACGGCTCTTCAACAGGCCGATCGTCACCACAGCGAGCACAAACAGCACGAAAACAAGGACATCCGGCCATCGAATTTGGAATGTTCCCTGATTCATGGTTTATTCCTTTTTCCGGGATTGATTTTCGCCTTTTCCTTTCCGGATCAGATTCAGCGCCCGGAATCGTTTACCGAAATTTTCCAAGAAAGCCAAGTCTGGATTTTCGGGAGGGGAGCTGTTTTGCGGAGGAAGGAGGAAACCAACAAAAAACCCGCCGGGGGTCCCGGCGGGTGAAAGTTTCTTTTAACTATTTGCGGGGAGTATTAGGCGCGGCGCCAACGACGATAGCCGGCAAAGGCCATTAAACCAAGGCCCACGGCTAGAGCGTACAGATGAGGCTCCGGAATAGGGGTGTAAAGGAGGCTTACGTCATCAATAGCTATCTCATCTGTCATCGCCATAATGGTAACTGTAATCTGTTCTCCTGCCTCTACCTCCTTTGCCAAATCGATAGTCGTTTTATGAATTTCAATTTCATCATTCTCATTCACGCGATCAAAGAGGAAGTCCTCCTCTAATCCCCACTCTGGGATTTCGTATTTTACTGCATAAAAATTCAAAAAGTTATTGGCTGGTTTGCTTAAGGAGGCAGTAGAGAAGGTCAACTTGTCCACTGTCCCGGGTTGATCAAACTTCACAGTTTGGGAAATGGAAACTGTAGAATAGGAGAAAGCCCCGCTTTGACTCCCTTCGAGCACTTTTGCGTCTGGATACAAGCTCCGCCACAACTCATTATCACCTGTTGCAAGACGATAGATATAGAAGTCTCCTCCGCTTATGAGCCAACCTCTTTTGTCGGGTGTTGGACCGGGGACGTAGGTGCCTGGCTCATAGACAACGAAGCTCCCTGCGCCGAAGGCAGGTTGTTCGAAATCTCCATTGATCAACTGGGCCTGCGCCTCTATCGCTAAAATTATCGCTATCCCTCCCGCTGTTAAAACTCTCATATCCATCTCCTTTCCCGCTTCTCGTTATCTTTCTGTTCTTGCTCAAACTCTAGGAAATCTGACCCAGGCTCAATTTATACCATTAGCATTTCCTCACAATCAATGCAACCCTTTTTCCGAAAAATTTCCGTTTCCTTTTGGAGTGTGGCTCTCTTTCGAGGGGTAAGCAAGAAAAAATTGAGGGGAATTTTCCAATCTTTTCGCGGGCTTATCGCATGGATGGATGGAAAAACAAAAAACCCGTCAGGGAAACCTGACGGGCGAGAAGAGGTTTTTATTTGCGGCTTAGGCCTTGGCGTTCCGCCAACGTCGATAGCCGGCAAAGGCCATCAATCCAAGGCCAGCCGCCAGAGCGTACAGGTGAGGCTCAGGAACAACAGCTGCCCCGTGCAATTCAACATCGTCGATCGCTATACCCTCTGAGTTAGACGTTAAGGTAATAGTAAGCGTCGTAGGAG
>CAZBKV010000079.1:0-8934 GCA_964492575.1 uncultured Verrucomicrobiota bacterium
ATTCGTTCTAAGGGACGTTTTTTGTTGAAGATGGTCTGTTGGATTAGGCGCATGAGAAGGAAAGAGATCGTTCCCCCGCAAAGCGGAGAGGTGATCCAGGAAAGGACGATGCTACCGATTTTCTGCCACTGGACGCTGTGAAATCCTCCTACCAGCACGCCAGTACCTATCAAAGAGCCTACGATGGAATGGGTGGTCGAAACCGGCCAGCCAAAGTAGGTAGCGATTTGTAACCAAGCTGCTGCTGCGAGGAGGGCGGCTAGAAAGGCCAAGACGAGGGTCATGGCATCAAATTTGGTGGGATCAAAGATTCCGCTTCGGACGGTTTGAGAGACATGGCTTCCAACCAAAACCGATCCGAGGAATTCCATAATCGCCCCGATGAGGACGGCTTGTTTGAGGCGGAGGGATCCGGAGCCGACGGATGTCCCCATCGCATTGGCTAGGTCGTTGGCCCCGATGCTCCATGCCATGTAAAAGCCAAAGAGAATTCCCAAGCTCAGAAGGATCGTTCCATATGGTAGGCCCGCTGCAACAAAGAATCCCTGCGTCTCCATTTGGCCTGCTCCTTTCTTCCTTACTTGATTTGGAGAGTCATTCGAATTCCGTGACCAGTACGGTCTGCAGACTTTGAAATCTCACCTAGATAATCCAAAGCGTGGAGCCAAAGGATCAAAAGATCCGGGGCGAGGCCTTCGGTGGCGCCAAGTTTACGCGAAAGTTCGATCTTCCGTGCCTTGGCCTGATCTTCCCGTTGGCTAAGCTCCGTGATCAGCTTTGAGACCACCAGGGCATCACGCCCGCTGAAAGCCGATTCGATCAGTAGATCCAACTTGGACATAATTCCCGAGGCCAACTCACAGTTCCGGAGGACCTGTTCTACGTACTCGCGAATCTCTTTCATCAAGGATTCTGGTAGGCGCATGTCTCGCACGGTCAGGACCGCAGCCACGTCTTCCGTTCGATCCGCAATCGCATCTTGGTATTCCAGGATGTGAAACAGGTCCTCCCGACGCATCGGTAGCAGGACTTTTAAGGCCAGTTGTTCGTGGAGTTGGTTGCGAAGCTCATCGGCCTCTGTTTCTAAAGCAAAAATTCGATCGGCAACCTCTAAAAGCACCTTTCGGTCGCCTTGTTCTAAGGCATCAAAAAGGGGACGTAGCAACCGCGCACATTCATGCACCTTCTCACTATGCTCCTTTAATTTGATAAATGGCGATTCGCCGAATAGCTCGCTAATTCCGATCATTTATCCCCCTTTCTTTGGAAAGGCTGCGTCCTTCTATCTTTTCCAACCCTTCAAAGACTTTTATCTGAAAGGCAGATAGAGCAAAACCTGAAAAATGAAACATTTTTGTGACAACTACGAGGAGAAGCGGAAAAGGTCTCCTTCCCTCCTTTCCCGAGGAAGACATTCGAAGGATATCTCTTTCTCTACGCTTCGCGATCGATCTCTACCGATACATAGCGGGCTTCAGGAAGGCTGAACTTCTTCACCTCTACCCGAACCTTCCGAATCTTAAATCGATCCAGCACGGCCTCCGCAATTTCCGCAGCCACCGATTCAATCAACTTCCAGCTCCGTCCCTTACCTAACTCTTTCAGTAGATGGGCTACTTTGTTGTAATCCACCGTTCCGGCCAGATCATCATGGGCGATCGCCCGGTCCAACATAAGCCACATCTCCAGACTGACCAACAGCCGCTGTGGCTTGGCCCGTTCCTCTTCCGTAACACCCACCCGATAGTTCACCTCGTAATCTACAATCCGAATCAGATCCATCGTACTTTTTCGGTTCCTTTCGCTCCTTCTTGCTTTTTCTAATCAAGGTTTCTGTCACCCGGCAGATCAAATTCTCTGGTCTTCTTTTTCAAACTTGTGCGCCTTAACAATCTCTTGCAGCCGTTTCTTCAATGCTGCCAGATTTTCCACCATCCAATGCGGACGTCGTGCTCGAAGTTTGTCGGCAGATTGATAGCCCGTCAAGACGGCACAGGCATAGACCCCGGCGACATGGGCCGCATCGATATCGTGTTCCATATCCCCCACAAACAAAGTCTCTCCCGGCTCTAACCGTTGTTCCTGTAAAAGACGGGGAAGCTCCTTCCGCTTATCGATCGCCCCTGCCTCCAAATGATCCAGCCAAGGCCGCAGGCCCAACGCCTCTGCTTGCCGCTCCAAATACCGCGGATGAACGCTACTGAGCACAAAGGTCTGCATCCCATTTTCCTTTGCGAATTGGAGGAATTCTCGCGCATGGGGGAGAGGGCGAATCAGATGCTGCATCCGGGCAAATTCCGCATGAAACCACGTTTCGATTTGCTCCAGCGAAAGGTGCGGGGTCAAACGACGATAGAAATTCAGAAACGGCAATTCAAATTTCTCCCGAAATTCTTCCTCCGTCAGAGCAGGTTGCCCGGCTCGTTTGAGCACTTCATTAGTCGCTGCCAGGACCGCCGGTAAATCATCGACCAACGTCCCGGACCAGTCGCAAATCACATTTCGAATCACACTCCCACTGTACCCGATTCGCCCCAAATCGCAATCTTCCGTCCCACGACCTTGTTTCTGCTGATCGGGCTCACAGTTTTCCTTGGGGGAGGGTAAGAAAATCGCTGAGGATTGGGTCCAATAAACGCGAAAGGCATGGGTCAATTTCCTGCCCTGAAAGGGGGGACAGATAAGAAAAAGAAAAGGGTAGGGCGGCCTGCCCTCAGGCCGCCGCGAAGATGAATTTTCTCTTTGGCACGATGGGGACATTGCGCCGTACCGAAAAATTTCTTTTGCTTAGGGAGCAGTTATTTGGCTGTGCCAACACAAAAAGGTCCTGAAATGACGGCAGCCCCAAACCAAGGAACCGAATTTGCCGAGCGGTTGCGGCAACTCGTTCAAGCTTATGAGAAGGCCGGGGAAGGAGAAGATCCTGGGTCTCTTTTACCCGAATCGGCATTTCACGATTGGGC
Source organism: uncultured Verrucomicrobiota bacterium (assembly GCA_964492575.1). Classification (GTDB taxonomy): domain Bacteria; phylum Verrucomicrobiota; class Verrucomicrobiia; order Limisphaerales; family CAZBKV01; genus CAZBKV01. The sequence continues at coordinate 2,964 of CAZBKV010000079.1, forward strand.
TCGAGCCTTAGCCGCTTGGCAGGTTCAGACGATCCCACTTTACCGTTCTTGGTGGGAACAACAAGGGAAGATCCCCGACCGGATTGATTCCTGGCGTCAAATTCCTCCCTTGCCTGTCCAGGCCTTTGCCGTGGGAGAAGTAACGGCTCTGCCTCCCGAACAACGTCTCCGGTATTTTCTTTCTAGCGGGACCACCAGCGGGCAGCGAAGCCGTCACTTCCACAGTCCAGAATCCTTAAAACTCTACGAAACGGTGCTCTGGCCTCCGTTCCAGCGTCATCTTCTTCCCCTATCCGCTCCTTCGATTCAGAAAGCGGTTTCTTTGACACCGCCGTTGGAACAAGTGCCCGAATCTTCTCTGGTTCATATGATTCATACGGTGCTGGAGCGGATGGCCGTTCCCGCCATGTTCTTTGGCCGGAAAGAGGACAATGGAAGCTGGGGATTGGACTGCCAGGGCCTGGCTTCCTTTCTCGATCGGGTAGTAATGGAGCAGGCTCCGGTTCTTCTTCTCGGAACGGCTTTTGCCTGGGTTCATTTTTTGGATTTTTTAGAAAGGGAAGGCCGGAGCTTTCAGTTGCCTTGGGGGTCGCGGTTGATGGAAACCGGAGGATATAAGGGTCGGTCCCGCAAGTTAACCCGGTCGGAACTTTTTCAACGACTTTCTGCGAAGCTGGGGATTCCCTCCAAATTTCTGGTCGGCGAATACGGCATGTGCGAACTCACTTCTCAGGCCTATGACCAGATCGCCGGCCGGCCCGAAACGGCCGATCGGCCCGAAGATCGGATTTACCGATTCCCGCCTTGGGTCCGGATTCGAGTCCTTTCGCCGGAGACCGGAGAAGACCTTCCTCCTGGCCAGCCGGGTTTGTTGGCTCTTTGTGATCTAGCTAATGTCTGGAGTGTGGCTTGTCTCTTGACCCAGGATCTTGTGGTGGGGGTGGATGCATTCTCCTTTCGTTTTCAGGGTCGTAGCCCAAAAGCTTTGCCACGGGGCTGTTCATTGTTTTTTGTGGAGGGGGATTGAAGGGTTGGGGAGACTCTTCGAGTGATAGCATTGGGACAAAGGCAGCGAAAAGGTCAAGGATAGAGACGAGCGCGGTAAAAGAACGCATGGGTTGCTTCGTCGAAAGAAAACGGGAGCTGAGCCCAGCCCTGGGAGTTCAACGAAACAAAGCCTATCGATTGCCAGGAAGAGAAATCCTCACTTTTCTGAAGCAACAAGAGGCCGTCCGGAGGGCCTTCCAGGCGCAGGAAAATCGGATTGGAGAATTCTCGGTCCAGATAGAATTGGATCCATGGAGGATGCCAAGCGGGAAGGACAATCTGGGTGAACGGAGCCGAATCGACAACCGCAAAAAGGACATCGGATTCCAGGGTAGCCGATGGGATTGGAGGAGCCAACCATCCTAAGCGCAACGTTCCGGTGGAAGGGAGTGGTAGATGTTCATGGAAAGTCCACCACGAAGGTTCGGCCGTCTTTTGATCGGCCGGCCAAAGCCGGAAAGAAAGAGACGGATCGTCCGAAGCATTCCCTCCCTTCCACTCGATACGAACCCAATACCATGTGTTGGGACGCCAGGAAAACGGGATCCATCGGATTCCACCCTCTGGAAGAGTTCGTAGCCGCACCGACGAAGGAGAAAAGAATTCCATTTGCACCGAGCCGGGAGAAAGAAGATTCGTGAGGAAGATCCCCCCTAAAGAGATATGGGAGGGAACCTCGGGCCGGAAACGGATTCGCAGCCGGCTGACCCATTGGAGGGTCGAAGAGGCATTCCAGCTTTGGGTCCAAAGGAGCATGGTTTCAGGAAGGCCTCCTTTTAGTTGGACGAGGTTTGTTTGTGGGAAAGAGACCCGATCGGGAGAATCTGTCCAGAGCGCATCCGAATCGCGGGAGAACCGAAGTTGCATTCCATGAACCGTCGTTCCAGCTTCTCGCGGAAGGTCCAGACGCCGTACCTCTACCCGACTTACATAGAGTGGACCATGAAGCACAGCGATGCGGAAGTCCGCCCCCGCATTTTCTCGATTCTCAAAACGGGCTTTCGACAATCGAAAAACGGCCGTTTTCCAAGTCATGGAGCCACTGTAATGAATCGTCTTACCTGCCCTTGTGTAGGCACCGTCGAAAGGAGCGTTTGGATCACTCCCATCATATTCCAGGGTAAAGGCCCCCTCCTTTTCATCAAAATATTCTACCTTCACCTCCACATCCATTTGAGAAGCCCATTTAAAGGAGTCGTCGATTCGGAAGTACATGTAACGGGCCGGATGAACAGTAGGAACGGCCATACGACACAGGCGTCCTCCTTTTTCGGTAGGCGCGGTAACTCCATCGGCCGATTCTACTTGTTGAATCCCATGCTGGATGTTTGTGGGGCCAAGTTGAACCCAGATGGTGGAGACATCCGACCAGCGTCCTCGGGGAAAAGGTGGGATAATCCCTTCTTTGAATAGGCGGACGTATTTGCGGTTTAGCTGGATATATTGGCGGCCATATTCCTTACAGTCGGCGATGTTGGAACCTTCATGATATTCATTCCAGGTCTCAATAAAGACCATGGTCTTGGGACGGCGCAGAAAACGAATCCAATTTCGTTCAAAAAAGGCTCCGTTCTCTCGATCCACAATCGTAGGGACCCGACCAGGAACAGCCGAGTCATTATAACCGGGCCCCAGAGAAGCCACTTCCAGATTCTTCAGCCCCAGGGCTCCTCCCCAGGCATAAACCTTGTCCGTCGGAACTTTCCAGGAGACTTCCCGAACAATAAAAGGAACGCGTCCTCCAAAATCCTGGGCAAATCTTTCTTTCACATAGGCAATACAGGAGGAGTCATAATTTGCCGCAAAGCTTGCACTATAGAGGAAGATGATGGGACGTCCGTCGATCAGAGCCCAGTGCTTAGGCGGAATTAGAGAAAAGAAATCCCGGATGCTTTCATAAAACCATTCCTTCCCATATGGGGTAGTCAGATCGATGTGTTTACCTGCCCGATTATAGCGAAGGGTGGAAGTATCATAAAACATTCCGATCCGCGGCGGGTTGAGCCCCTCTTGCAGGAGTTTCTCTCGAGCCTGGACCAGGGGTGGCAGGCCGGAAAAACTCCAGGGCTGTTGAGCAATCGGTTTGCCGGGACGTCGGGCAGACGGTTCTCCCCAATAAACCGGTAGCACCACATCAATCCCTGCATCAATCATGTCCCGAAGCTGCGTTTCGTGCCAGGAGGGAAGTTTATAACTGAAACCTTGGAGCGTCGGGGGATGCGTCGTCAGGGCATCGCTTCCGTCCGGATCGACAATATGAGCCTTGGTAAAGATGTCGTACCAATAAAAATAAGGAGTCAACACCAGGCGGTTGGTTCGGTTCCAGGAGGGGACGTTTCGAAAATGCTCCTCGGTCAGATGGATATAAGGGCCAATGGGAGGAAGGATTTCCTGGCCTTGTAGCCGTCCCAACAGCCCAAACCCGAAAAACAGGACTACAATGGGCCACCTCTTCCTAGATTTCCTCCGATAAGAAAAATTTTTCCCAGGCATCGTTTGAAAGCTCATTTTTGTGTTGGTATTCCTCTTTTCTTTCGCTTATGCTCTTTCCTTGTTACCTGAAAAGGAGGAAAAAATGAAGCGTCGATACATAGCACTCTCCCAATGGGCGGTTGTGACCCTTGCACTAACTCTTCAAGCCCAACAAGGCCCCTTCGATCCAGAGAATTGGCCTCCAACGATCGATCCAAACGCCTGGGTTGCCTATGTGGATGTAGAAGGTACGTTGCCAAACCCAGGCGGTTGGTCCGATCATCTAGAAATCTTAACCGGAGGAGACCAGGTGACCGAAGACATCACCATTGGAGGGCACAAAGCCAAAAAGGTAGTTGGGACTTACCTCAATGTGGCGGATTCCCTTTATGAGGTCTGGGCGAGTGAGGACACCATCGATATCTTAGTATTGGCTTACGGTAACGACGCACTGATCGGCTCTTCTGAAAGCGGCCGAGATGTCACCTTCTTAACAGGAACCTTGCCAGAAGTTCATCATGTGGTCGGGGGTCATATCCCGCCTGAGGCGAAGAATGGAAAGTGGAATTGGATTCTCTTTCGTATCAGTAATGATATCCGTCCGTCCGATGGGCAAAGATATGTCGGCACTCTTCCTGCCAATGCTCAAGGCAACTATTCCAATGGGGGTGTCAATGGCGGGACAATCCGTTTTGAAGGGGTCAATGGGTGGATTGTTCGCGTGATTGCCTTTGGACCGAAGGGGGCTTTTGGAGAGCCGGATCAGATCAATCATTTTGCTCCTCCCGAAGAGTGTGATCCAGAACCTCCTACCAATTTGGTGTGGATCGATATAGACAAGCAGGAGACCAATCATTTAGTGGTTCTGAACAACGGGGATCAGACCGTCACGTTTGTCGAAGGGGTAGGTCCGGAAAATGACAAACGCCGTGCCGTACGCCCCAACGGCCTCTATCTTAACTTCGGCATCACAGACAATTACCTGGGCAAGCCTTGTAACGACCCGCGGGCCATGAAGATCTGTGTTGAATTTTATGATGACCCGGCCTTTGCGGGTCAGGATGTTCGTTTTGGACCGGAAGCCTATGCCGTGGATGCGATGGGCGATCTTGCCTTTTATCCACCCGAAAAGCGCCATCTTCTCCAAGGCACCGGTAAGTGGATTCGTCGTTCTTGGGTCGTGCCTGGAGTGAATCTTCATGGAGTCAATACCGAACCTTATACCGGTGGACCGCGATTTATCTCAGAAAACGGTCAAGTTTGTGTCTCCAAAGTACAAATTGCGATTCTTCGGGTAGGAGATCATCCACTGGCCGGTCAAGATCCTCTTTCAGACTGTTACCAGGATCCTCTGTTCTGTAGCGGAGTCTATGGAAACTACGCAGAGCTTGACTTGGACCGTGATATCAAAAACGGCCTTGACCTAGGAAGGAACGGTGGGGATCAGGAATGGGTCGTTGAGGAAGCGGGGCCGCCGGACGATCGACGGCTTGCGGTTCGGCCGGCCTTTGACGATGGGGTCGAGGGCCCTCTCGATCGATATCTAAACTTTGCGATTGTGGACGAGGCCCTTGGACCGACGAGCCAGGACCCTGTGCTTCTGGCCATCTGTGTAACGTACTATGATGATCCGGCTTTGCAGGGAGCCTGGTTCCGGCCGGAGGCTTATTGGACCGAAATCAACGGGGTCGAGACGATGGAGCACTGGCCGAGTTCGGAAAATGTGGTGCTGGAAGGGACGGGGACCTGGCGTACCGCCTATTGGGAAATCCCTGGGATGAAATTCCGTGGGGTGAATCAAAAGCCCCAGGCGGCGGCACGGTTTGTCTTCTCTGACAAAATTTATATCACACGCGTTCGTTATGGAGTGATTCGTCCTTGCGGCCCGGATGCCGGGGTGAATCCGATTGCCGATTGCAAACCGAAACCGGAAGAGATTCAGCTTACCATCCGTCTTGCCGATAAGGACCATGTGGAAATTCGCTGGTCAGCAGAGATCACCGATGCGGTTCTGCAACAAACCGATTCCTTATTCCCAGCCCAATGGACCCCGGTGTCTGCTCAGCCGGAGCAAGTGGAAGATCAATACGTCGTGACCTTGCCGATCGAAAAGGGACAGAAACGCTATTTCCGCTTACAGCGCTAGGATTCCAGCGGCGCAAAGGGACATAGAGAAACCGAAGGAGGGCCGGCATATCGCCGGCCCATCCAAAAACAGAAGGAACAGAAGGTGCACGAAGGCTGAAATTACCTTGCGGACCGGGCTGAGGACATCTCTCCCGGTCCTTTTCCCCTCTAACGAGCGTAATGAACAAGGTCCGTTTTTTACCTTCCAGCATCCGAAAGTCGTGTAGCCAGAGCTTGTCCGGAAAGGTGTCAGTCGATTTTTTCCTATATCGGACTTTACCTCTTTCAAATCTCAAAAAACTCCTTGAGAGAGAAGAGGAAAGGC
>CAZBKV010000080.1:0-8881 GCA_964492575.1 uncultured Verrucomicrobiota bacterium
ATCCCGCCCCCACCTCACCTCCGGAACCTGGGAGACCATCAGCCCGTCCTTAACCGCCTCCGACGAAAACCTCTCCTTCACCGCACCCCTTCCCCAACAGACCTCAACCTGTTTCTACCGCATCGTGTTGGAAACACCGTAAACCCACTCTCTCCCAAACCTCACCTCTTGCCACGTCTTTGATCAGAAAGCGTATCAAAAGAGGAGCCCAATTCCTTCCGAACCCACGACCCCCATCTTACGGTCGACAGCCACCAGAGGAACCGGCTCCTCTGTAACCACGGCTCGTAAGAGCGTGGAAGAAAATCGGAAAAGCAAGTCCTGCCATTCCGAATCTTTGGGCAAGCTTCAGCCGAACTTTGAAGGCCGGAAGGCCCCGTACCTTTCCTGCAGCTTCTTGACCCTCGCATCCTTTTGGCAAAAAATACATGTTGATGAGCTTACGGAAGTTCATCCGAATTTGTGAGATTTTCTTTATTGGAGTGCTTCTCCTCCTTGTCAGTATCGCAACGTTCAAACGGATTGCGAACCAGCGGGCTCTGCGACATACGATTGCGCAGCTTCAGAAGAAGGGGGAATCCCTGGACCCTCAAAAATTCCTCTCTTCCCCGTGCTCTCACCCGATTTCCCCTGCCAAGTTGAGGCAAGAACTCCAAATACAAAATTTAAAAACTTTTCCTCCTCTAACCTTCCTATTCCGATCATCTCCGACCTCTTTTACTTTCTTCCCTATGTGGCGTTTTATTTATGATTGGAATTATTTAAAACGAATCTCTACAAATACCCTGATTTCAACTTTTTACGATAGAATTACAAGCTGGTCAAAAATAGTGGAATTTTATCAAAAAAACCGATCTAGAATCGCCGCAATCCGACGTTTTCTTATCCACGAGAAACCTTGCCTCGCTCTTACTAATCTTGCATCCTTTCGTTACGCCTTACCGTTGGGAACTCCAAGAGTAAAACAAGTTTCAGACATTCTTTTCATGGATTTCTCCTTCGCGCTGGGACGACAGGAAAAAGAAACGGCCCTGGAAGATTTAGAAGCGATCGCTCAATGCAAACAGCTTCTTATGCCTTTCCGAGTCCTCTTTCAAGTTCTTTATTATAAAAAAATACATGAAGATCTCATTCAAGCCGTCTGGGCTGCTTTACAATTTCCAGAGTGGACAGACGAAGAACTAAAACGAATGAGCCAAACCCTGGGGCCTCCTCTAACGCCGGAATTAGCGACAGTCTTTCGTTTTGAACGAGTTCTAATGGTTCAACGATTCGAAGATAAAGAGGAGAGAGAAAAAATATTGGTTCCCACCGTTCGAGATATCAGCGCAGGGAGACTATGGGCTCTCCGAAGCACGGCAAATAATCCCCTGCAACGAACGTTCGGATATTTCTTTGGCAGAATGGGTGAGAATTTAGGTCTAACATTAAGTTACGTTTACAGTACTATTCTAGTCCGATCTTATGTCACAGGATGGAGGCTTGTTCAGTACCCTCTGGATGAAAAAATCTATCTTGAATACATGCAGTCTTTAATTGAACTCGTAGAAAAGATCGCTCAGACGAAAAACTTTCGGAAATATCTCACTTCTTCCTCACCTTCTCCTTTTTTGGCCCCAAACTATCTTGTCAACCAGCAACTTGGTGTTACTGTCACTAGTAATGGGGTTTTCTATTTCAAAGGCATTGCTCTTCCTCCAATCAGTAGAGATACGGTTCAAAACCAGTTTGGATATCTTATCTTTCAGTGTGTTCGTACCGACACGCTTACGGAAATGGCCCGAGCAGCCATTGCCCTCCACCGCTACAAAAAACGATACGGAACATACCCAGATCAACTCAAAGACCTGGTCCCTGAATTCCTTACCTCTCTCCCCTGGGATTGGCTGGGAGGAGAACCTCTTCATTACAAAAAAATCAACGATACGCAGTTCCTCCTATGGTCAGTCGGAGCCAACGGAAAAGACGATGGCGGATCTCTCTCGCTTACTTTTCCTTTTCCCACGAACCAACCTTTGCCTTTTGCCAACTGGACTTACACCCTTGACCTGGTCTGGCCGATTCCCGGCACGGAAGAAGATTTGAAACAATGCGGACTCCAATAAAGTGAGTAAAAAGATTAGTACAAGTTTTGTTTCGACAGAAGGATCTAGGATTATGAGACAGAAACAGACACTCAAGGTTGAAATTCTGAATACCGGTGCAGAGCTGATCAGTGGAGATGTGCTTAATACCCACCAGCAGTGGTTAGCCCGAGAGATCACGTCTCTAGGGGCCGAGGTGGTTCGAGTAACCTGTGTGGATGACCGAGCCGAGTCGATCATTCAAGCCGTAGACGAGGCGATGGCCCGGGCCGATGTGGTTTTAACCACCGGGGGGTTAGGTCCCACGGCAGATGATCGGACACGGGAAGCCATTGCCGCTTTCTTTGGTCGTCGATTGATTCGAGATCCGGAGATCGAACGGCATGTGCGGGAATGGTACGCCGCCCGAAACCGTCCGGTTACAGAAGCCATGCTCGGCCAGGCCCTGGTACCGGAGGGAGCCAAGATTCTTCCTAACCGGGTGGGGACAGCGCCTGGGTTAATTTTGGAGGCGAGTCGCGTGCGGGAAGGCGGGATCCGCCGACCAGTTTTTCTTATTATGCTTCCTGGTCCGTCGCGGGAACTCTATCCGATGTTTGAGGAACAGGTTCGCCCGTGGCTTCAGCAACGAGTGGAACAGACGGAGAAAGTGGTCCATGCGGTCCTTCGTACGACGGGGATTCCGGAATCGATGGTAGAACAGCAAGTAGGCCCCACACTTCAGGATCTTTGTCAGCGCGGACTTCAGGTCGGATATTGTGCCCGGCCGATGGAGGTGGATGTTCGGCTGACAGCTCGAGGGCCGGAAGCGGAGGCATTGGTAGAAGAGGCGAAAAATCGGGTTCAAAAGACCCTTGGAGCAGCCGTCTACGGCGAAGGATCCGAGGAGTTGGAACAGGTTCTATTTCAACTCTTTCGGGAACGAGGCCTGACCCTAGCCACCGCCGAATCGTGTACCGGCGGGCTTTTGGCTCATCGGATGACCAATGTCCCCGGAGTATCGGAGATCTTTATGGGCGGGGCGGTGGTTTACAGCAACCGGTTGAAAGAACAGGTCTTAGGGGTGCCGGCCGAGATGTTGGAGCAATATGGAGCGGTCAGTGCCCCGGTAGCCAGGGCAATGGCTGAGGGGGCACGGGTGCGGTTCCAGGTGGACTGGGCGGTTGGAATCACTGGGATTGCCGGCCCCAGCGGCGGGACCCCGGAAAAACCGGTAGGTACTGTTTTCATTGGCGTAGCCGGACCGGATGGGATTTCTGTTCATCGATTTCTTCATGCCTATGACCGGGTTACCTTTAAATACGTCACGACCCAGCGAGCGCTCGATCTGCTTCGGCGCCGTTTGCTAGGATTGGATCTTCCAGGCAAGGTGGATTAAGCAGCTAAAAAGCCCTATGAAGTCACCTCGGGATAATCCAACCCGCTCTCAAGAGGAATCCCATCCTACGCCTCAATCGATTCCTATTCCGGAAGACGTAGAAGCTTTCCTCGAACACCTTGCTGTCGAGCGCGGGGCTTCGCCTTACACCCAACGCAATTACCGGCAGGCTCTGTTGGAATGGCTCCTGTGGCATAAAAAGACCTACGGCACCCTCCCGGCGTGGGATCAGGTCCGGAAAGACATGCTACGGGCATATCTTCATGAGTTGGGCACGCGACGGCTCAGTCACAGCGCTATCCGGGTTCGGTTTAGTGCCCTTCGCTCTTTTTACAAATTTCTCCTTCGCCGTGGCCTGGTGAAGACGAATCCGGTAGACGGCTTGACCTTGCCGCAACTCCAACGATCCTTGCCACGTTTCCTGACCCTCGAACAGGTCGAACGCCTGCTTCGTGCTCCCTTGGAAGAATGGGAAGAGCAACAAAAGACCGCACCCACGCAGGCTTCTTCTCCACATTCCCGTCGCACGCCTACGCATACCCTTCTTCGGGACGCTGCCATTTTAGAGGTCCTTTATTCGTCAGGCCTGCGAATCAGCGAGGTCTGTCAACTCCGAGCCGAAGACATCGATTGGGGGGAACAACTCCTTCGGATTCGAGGCAAAGGGAAAAGGGAACGGATTGTCCCGATCGGGACCTGTGCTTTGGAAGCGATTCGGCTGTATTGGGCGCACCTTCCTATGCCTCCGACCGGGGAAGAACCGGCCTTCTTCGGACACCCCCAACGACGTACCCCCCTTACGCCACGGGCTTTCCAGAAAAATCTAAAGCGTTACCTGCGCCGAGCCGGGTTGGATCCGGCCATTACTCCGCACAAGCTCCGCCACAGCTTCGCCACCCATCTGCTCGATGCCGGTGCAGACCTGCGAAGTGTCCAGGAGATGCTCGGCCACGCCCACTTGGTCACCACGCAGATCTACACTCACGTGACGACCGATCGTCTCCGCCAGGTCTATAACCAAACCCATCCCCGCGCCTAAGCCGTCGAGGGCTACGAGGAAGCGTTTTGCTTTGAGTTTCCGTCCAATTTAAAGGGACCGGCAACAAAGGGGTAGGACGGCTTGTCCCAGGCCGCCGCGAAAATGGATTTCTTTATTCGGCGCGTTGCGGACAACGCACCCTACCTTCAATTCCCTTTCGAATGCCCATGGGCAGGTAAGGCGGCTTGTCCTCAAGCCGTCGCAAAAAACCTTCATTTATCCCCAACCCGTTGCGGTCATGCCCTCGATCCGACGTTTTCTCTCCTAGGAAGCCTTCCCTTCAAACGCCCAGCCGATTCCCAGACGGACTCTACTCCAGTCCGAACGGATCGCTGGATTCAAACAAATCGATCATAGATTGCGCACCGGAAACCAACCGCCGCAACGTCACATTCGTATCCAGTCGAAAACGCTCCACCAGTTCGCGATAAACTTGAAGCCCGGCTTCCTGCTGATCCTGTTGGTGGAGGAGGATCGTCCCTTTGTCAAAGAGGGCCTTTGCCACCAGTTGCCGAAGCTTGGTCTCCTGCGGATGAGGGAAGCGTTGGAGGAACTGATCGTATGCCCGAAGACATTCGTCCCATCGCTTCAATTGAGCCAGCAAGGAGGCCCGCTGGTAAAGAAGCTGAGCCAAATCCCATTCTTGCCCCGGATCTTGTGAGGATTCCGACTCCAACCCCCGAAGCTGTTCCTCAACTTCTTCTAATTTCCTTTCTGCCCAGCTTTTTTGTTCTTTCTGCGCCATAAGGGAAACCTTTCTACGTTAAACTTTCGTCGATCCATCGTAAATAACGCTCCAGTCCGCGGTAGGCAGGAAGGGCAAGGATCTCGGGGGTCTGGTAAGGATGCTGTTCCAGGACAACGCGTTCGATCGCTTCCAGCCGATCCGTCCGCGTCTTCAGAAGCAATAAAAGCTCAGAGCCGGTCTCGATCTTCCCTTCCCACCAGTAATAGGACTCCAGGCCGGGAAGAATGTTGACGCAAGCCACAAGACGCTGGGTCAACAACGTTTGAGAAAGCTGCCGAGCGACTTCCCCGTTCGGCACCGTGATCAGCACGACACAATAATCTTCTGCCGGAATCATCTCTACCTATCACAGACCGGAAAAAACCGGGGCGGCAAGCTCAAACTACGCTCGACAAATCCGCCAGAACCGGCTAGTGGGAGGCATGTGCAAGGACGTCAGGAAGAAGGACAAGCCAAACAAGCCCGATCCGGCGTCTTCCTGCGACGGCTGGCCAGCTCCGTCATCCTGTGGGCGGTGGTGTTGTTTGCGATGTTTGCCTTGCCCCCACTGGGGTCGAAACTGACGTTGTTGATCGTCCTCCTGATCCTGGCCACCGCAGCGATTGGCGAATTTTACACCCTAATGCAACGGCAGGGATTGCCCTGTTTTCCTCGGCTGGGACTGGTTGGCGTACTGCTGCTTTTGGCCAGCACATGGGCCTACCTTTCCGGCGTCTTTCATCAACAGCTTCAGCCCGCCAAGGCGAATGATTTTGAGACCGGGTTTTTGGTCCTCTTTGTCCTGGGACTTTCGGTTCGGCACTTGATGGATCCCCCCAAGAGCGGGGGATTGGTAGGGATTTCGGTGACGCTGTTCGGTCTGATGTATGTGGGATGGCTGATGAATTTTCTGCAAAAGATCGCCTTTTTCCCACGGGCCGAAGGGATGTGGTACCTGCTGTATTTCATCGCGGTCACAAAGTTCAGTGACATGGGCGCTTACCTGGTCGGCTCGGCCATCGGACGGCACAAGATGGTTCCCCGCATCAGCCCTGGAAAGACCTGGGAAGGATTCGGCGGGGCACTGTTGTTTTCGACCTTGGCCAGTTTCGGATTTCTTGCGTTTGCCCGGACGCATCTGACCGGTCTGAACGGACTCCACGCTTTGATCCTAGGATGCGGCTTGGGAGCCAGTGCAGTGGTCGGGGATCTGATCGAATCGACTCTAAAACGCAGTGCCGGGGTCAAAGACTCCGGTTCTTTCCTCCCAGGTATCGGCGGAATTCTGGACCTGGTAGACAGTCTCCTGTTCAATGCACCGCTGATGTACCTGTACTTACGACACATTTTGACCGACTAAACCAGAAACAAGCGAGTAGGAGGGCATAGGGTGAGTGGAATGAGAAAAGTGGTGCTTTTGGGAAGTACCGGATCGATCGGACGCAATACGATTCGGGTCGTGGAAGAACTTTCCGATCGACTCCAACTGGTCGGCCTGGCCGCGGGGCGGAACGTTGAATCCCTCGTGGAGCAAGCCTTGCGGATCCGGCCTCAAGCCGTCTGCCTTTACGATCCCCAGGCGGCAGAGGAAGCCCGGCGGCGATTACCGGACTCGATTGCGGTGTTTTCCGGGATGGAAGGATTGATCCGACTGGCAACCTGGCCGGACGCAGACATTGTGTTGATCGCCATCGTAGGCACCGCCGGATTACACCCGGCTTTGGCAGCCCTGGAAGCAGGCAAAGACATCGCCGTAGCCTCGAAAGAGATCCTGGTCATGGCCGGTCCGATCGTGATGGAGGAAGCCCGGCGTCGGGGTCGGAAAGTCCTCCCGGTCGATAGCGAACACTCGGCCATTTTCCAATGTCTGGAAGAACGGGATCCTAAGACGATTCGTTATCTCTGGCTGACTGCCTCCGGCGGTCCCTTCCGAAACACGCCTAAGGAAGAATTTCCCCATATCACCGTAGAACGTGCCCTTCGCCATCCCTCCTGGGTCATGGGCCGAAAGATTACAATCGACTCGGCCACCCTGTTCAATAAAGGTCTGGAAATCATCGAGGCCCGGTGGCTGTTTGATATCGAAATTGATCGGGTCCGCGTCATCATCCATCCCCAAAGCGTCATCCACTCGATGGTGGAGTTTGTGGACGGCTCGTTCCTGGCCCAGCTCTCCACCCCCGATATGAGTCTCCCCATCCAGTACGCCTTGACCTATCCAGAACGGGTCCCTAGCCGTCGCGTGCAGACCGATCTGGTCCAAATCGGAACCTTGACCTTTGAAGAACCGGATCCGGACCGGTTCCCGGCCCTTCGACTGGCCCGGCAAGCCGGGGCTACCGGAGGCACCCTGCCCGCCGTGCTGAATGCAGCCAACGAAGTGGCCGTCGATGCCTTCTGTGAAGGCCGAATCCGATTTTCAGATATCCCTATCGTGGTCGAACAGGTCATGGCCCGACATCAGGTCATCCCTGCCCCTTCGTTAGAAGAAATCCTCCAAGCCGACCGATGGGCCCGAACCCAGGCCCAGGCAGAAGTCAACCGGATCGCCTCCTGAAACCCACCCTCTTTGGCCCTTCCAGACTTGCAACCACCCCACCTTCCAGTATGTGATTAATAGAAAAACAACCGGCCCACACGGCCTAAACCAAAACCGTACTCTGTGGCTTATGGCACTTGGAAACGACCTACGCAAAGGAATGGCAATCAAATACAACGGGGACATCTGCATCGTCCTCTCGGCGGAGCACCGGACCCCGGGGAACAAACGCGGTTTTGTCCAAACCGTGCTTCGAAACCTCCGGACCGGCAAATCCCAGGACGTCCGGTTCGCTTCCACCGAAGAGGTCGAGGTCGTCCCCTTAATTTCCCGGAAGATGGAATACTCTTACCGGGACGGCCCGGACTATGTCTTCACCGATCCGGAAACGTTCGAGACGGTCAACCTGAGCGAAGAATTGATCGGCGAGGCCAAGAATTACCTGGTCGAAAACACCCCGGTGACGGTCATCTTTGTGGAAGACCGAGCCGTGCAGATCGAACTGCCGCCTTCGGTGGTCCTGACCGTCACCGATGCGCCGGAGGGGGTGCGTGGTGACTCGGCCAGCAACGTGATGAAACCGGTCACCCTGGAGACCGGCATCACGATCCAGGCTCCGCTTTTCATCAAAACCGGCGAAAAAGTCCGCGTCGATACCCGCACCGGCAAATACATCGAACGAGCTTAGACCCTATCCCTAAAAAGGACGTGATGACGTAACACCGTGATGGCGTGATGCGCGACGACAAAAAGCCATCGGTAGTTACGCGGCCTTCAAATACCAAGCTAGATTCGAATGCATTGTACCCTACGATCGTAAGAACGTGGAAAAAACGGGAGGAACAGCCTCCGGCCGGTCCGGAAAACGGTCCCGCTGTAAGCGGACCCTCCCAAAGCGCTATCTCCAATCGGAGCCCAACAAAACTCATGCCGCCCTGTCGCTACGCTCGCCAGAGCATGAAAAAATTGGAGGAAATTTTTGGCGGTGATTTGAGACAAGCATCCTACCTGCTAATAGACATCCAAAAGAGGATTTGTGGTAGGACGCATTGTCCCCAACGCACCGAAGCCCAAAAACAATTTTAGGTAATAGCATGGGGACGGACCGGCTTTC